>DASZUX010000161.1:0-4748 GCA_035547455.1 Chitinophagaceae bacterium | reverse complement strand
TTTTCACCATTATTGCTGCCAGTGTGCCTGCTATTAAACTTGCCACTGTAAAAATAACAGATGCAGTAAAGGGAAAAATTGTGTCAGGCAACTATAAAAGTAGTAGTGTGCGTAGTGTATTTATTGTAATACAGTTTACGCTGGCCATAACACTTATAGCTGTTACCATTATATTAAACAGGCAGATAAGCTTTATGAAAAGCTCTGCGCTTGGGTTTAATAAAGATAACATTGCCGTAATAAACCTTGACCTGGCGTTCAAAGATCCTAAAATCGCCAACGCAAGATTTGCAAGCTTAGTGGAGGAATTGAAAAACAACCCGCATGTAAAAGCAGTATCAGTAAACGGGGAAATACCAACGGCTTACTGGGACAATTATAATACATTCTACGATCCCGCTACAGGTAAAGAAGTGCAGATGCGCCAGGCGCCTGCTGATGCTGGTTATCTTACCACCTATCAAATACCGGTTATACAGGGTAAGAATTTTGACGACAGGCTTACATCTTCACAAGAGCATGGGGTGTTACTGAACCGGACTGCCATAAATGCTCTTGGATGGAAGGACGCAGTCGGAAAAACTCTGAGAGCGAAAGGTGATAACACCAATTATACTGTAATTGGTGTTACAGAAGATTTTAACTACCGTGACCTGCAGGGTAGTATTGAGCCATTAATACATTGGTACGGGGGTAAGCCTTCTATTAATAAATCATACCTGAGCATTAGCATTCAGCCGGGTTATGTACAGGCTATTGTACAGCACCTGGCACAGGAATTTAAAAGCATGCCTGCACGCCGGGAATTTAGCTATGAAATGATGAGCGATAAGGTTGATAAACAATATGCCTTGTTTGACGGCCTCTTAAAGATAAGCAATTATGTAGCACTGCTTACAGTGCTTATTGCCAGTATGGGAATGTTTGGCCT
This sequence comes from Chitinophagaceae bacterium, assembly GCA_035547455.1. Taxonomy (GTDB): domain Bacteria; phylum Bacteroidota; class Bacteroidia; order Chitinophagales; family Chitinophagaceae; genus JABDFW01. The sequence goes on along the minus strand of DASZUX010000161.1, from coordinate 3,817 downwards.
GATAGCATTGTTTGCAAGGCAGCGTGTTAAAGAAATAGGCATACGGAAAGTGCTGGGTGCCAGCGTGGCAGGTATTGTAAGGCTATTGTCAAAAGAGTTTTTAATGCTGGTTGGTATATCAATACTGGTAGCATCGCCTGCAGCATGGTATATTATGAACAAATGGCTAATGGATTTTGCTTACCGCATAGATGTTAAGTGGTGGATGTTTGCAGCCGCAGGTATTATTGCTGTGCTTATTGCACTGGCTACTATAAGTTACCAGGCCGTAAAAGCGGCGATGGCCAACCCTGTGAAAAGTTTAAGAACAGAATGATGGCTGGTAAATGGCAACACGGAACGTAAAACACAAAACATTCAACCACCAATCATGTTAAAAAATTATTTTAAAACTGCCTGGCGCAGCCTGGTGCGCGGAAAGAGTTTTTCGGTGATTAATATCTCCGGCCTTGCCATTGGCATGGCCGGCGCTGTACTTATTCTGTTGTGGATACAAAACGAAGTAGGTTTTGATAGGTTCCACAAAAACAAGGATAACCTGTATGAGCTATATGTTTTGACTGCCAATACCGACGGGCACCCCAGTGCGGTTAATTACACTTCACAACCGCTGGGGCCGGCATTAAAGCACGACTTTCCCGAGGTGGAATCTTTTAGCCGTGTATGGTATCTTAATAACTGGCTGATTGCTTATAACAATAAAAGTTTTACAACAACAAAAGGTTGTTTTGTTGATACTGCCTTTCTGCGAATGTTTACCTTCCCTCTGGTGGAAGGTAAGCCCGCAGAACAGTTTAAAAACAGTTCGTCAATCACCATAACACAAAGCCTCTCAAAAAAGCTATTTGGCAATGATGAACCCATCGGCAAAGTAATAAAGATTGAAAACACTGATAATTTTACGGTAACCGGGGTGCTGAAAGACCCGCCTGCCAATACACTTTTTGATTTTGACTACCTGCTGCCATGGAGTTACCATGCAAGCGTTGGTGATGGTTTTGAAAATGACAGGCAGCGGTGGATGAGTAACAACACCCACACTTTTGTGTTGCTTAAACCAAATACCGATGTTAAAGCTTTTAATGCAAAAATTAAAGATGTTGCAAAACACTACACCGGCCGTAATGATATATGGACACATTTTGTGTACCCTTTAAGCAGGTTGCATTTGTACAGCGAGTTTAAAGATGGCAAACCTGTTGGCGGGCGTATAGATACCGTGCGTGTATTTGCCATTATAGCCATCTTTATATTACTTATTGCATGCATAAATTTTGTAAACCTATGCACTGCGCAAAGCGAAAAGCGGGCAAAGGAGGTCGGCATACGTAAAGTAGCAGGGGCGGCAAAAGCACTGCTGGTGGGGCAGTTTATTGTTGAAGCTTTTGTAACGGCCTGCATTGCAGGCCGTGCTTGCTCTTGCCATTGTGCAAATGGCGCTTCCGTGGTTTAATGCACTTATAGGCACGCAGTTAATACTCTCGTACAGCAGTATTGCTTTTTGGTTGTACGCCATGGCTTTTATACTTGTTACATCATTGCTGGCGGGCAGTTACCCGGCATTTTACCTGTCATCTTTTAAACCGGTAAGTATATTTAAAAAGCAGTTTAAAAAAAGCCAGTCTGTGCTTTCGCCGCGTAAAGTACTGGTAGTGCTGCAGTTTACTTTTGCTGTAATACTTATTATTTCAACGCTTGTAATCCGGCAGCAGGTGGTGTACGTGCAGGACAGGGACAAGGGCTATAATAACAATAACCTTGTTAAAGTAAATTTTGAAGGTGATATTGATAAGCATTACGCGCAGATAAAACAGGAACTGCTTAGCCAGGGCATTGCAACTTCTGTTACAAAAAACATGAATGGCCTCGTATCAGGCGGCGCGCATACATGGGGGCTGCGGTGGGCAAACGAAAACCCTGCTGACACCAACACTACTATTACATTATTCAGCTCTGATGAGGGGCTGGTAGCAACGGCCGGGATAAATCTTATTGCAGGCAGGGACATAGATATAAACAAATACCCCGCAGACAGTTCTGCGGTGTTACTGAACGAAACAGCTGTTAAACTGATGGGTTTCAAAAACCCCATCGGCGCAACCATCCGGCAGCCGTTTAATAATAATGCAAGCCTGCATGTAATAGGCGTTGTAAAAGATTTTATTGCAGGATCGCCTTACGATGCTGTGCCGCCCACCGTAATACAGGGGCCCGGTGCATGGTTTACAGCTATGCATATAAAATTGAACCCCGCCCATACCAGCGAAGAAAACCTTGCAAAGGCCGAAGCTATTTTTAAAAAATATAATCCTGCATATCCATTCGATTACCAGTTTGTGGACGCAGAGTATGCAAGGAATTTTGAAAACGAGCAGCGTACAAAAACATTGGCCGGTTTATTTGCGTTTTTGGCCATATTTATTTCGTGCCTCGGGTTGTTCGGATTGTCTGCCTATGTGGCGGAAAGCAGGGTTAAGGAGATTGGTGTGCGCAAGGTGCTTGGGGCGTCCGTTGTTTCCATCACTAAATTATTATCAGCAGATTTTGTTATGCTGGTGGCTGTCTCTGTTCTTATTGCTGTGCCTGTTGCATGGTATGCAATGGACAAATGGCTGCAGGGTTATACATTTCGTATTAGCATAGGCTGGGGGGTATTTGTGTTGGCAAGCCTGGTGGCATTGGTAATAGCACTTGCTACTGTAAGCTTTCAGTCAGTAAAAGCAGCATTGGCAAACCCGGTAAAGAGCTTAAGAACGGAGTAATGCTTGAGAAATAAGGATACTTATAAATAATTGTTAGGGCAAGTAACTAAAACATAGTTGCCGCGTTGTAAGAGTATCCTAATAAACAGGTAGTGATAGTATTGCCTGGAGGTGTCAAACTTTTTCAACCATCTCAAAAGCAAAAAAATGCTTAAAAACTATTTAAAAATTGCATGGCGTAATCTTATAAAAAGCAAAGTGTACTCAGCCATTAATATTGTGGGGCTTGCTGTGGGTATGGCAGTAGCCATACTTATAAGCCTGTGGGTGTGGGATGAGCTGAGTTACAATAAACAGTTTGCAAACTACAATCATATTGTAAGAGTGTACGAAAACAGCACGCACAGTGGTATAACCAATACATTTAACAGCATGCCAATACCGCTTGCCAATGAGTTCAGAACAAAGTATGGAAGTGATTTTATGCGCGTTGCGCTGTGCTCGTGGGAGTTTAGCAACATACTTGCTTACAACAATAAAAAACTCAGCCTTAATGGCATGTTTGCCCAGCCTGATTTTCCTGCCATCTTTTCATTAAAGATGGTAAAGGGCAACTGGCATGGTATTGACGATCCTACATCTATTATACTTAACGAATCCACTGCCCGCGCTTTGTTTGGTGATGAAGACCCCATGGGCAAAGTGGTAAAAATAAGTAACAAGGCTAACCTGAAAGTGTCTGGCATTTTTGCTGACTTGCCTTACAACGGTGAGTTTAGGGATGTTAAATATCTTGTACCCTGGCAGTATTATGAAAACAGCGAGAGCTGGGTAAAAAGGGATGAAACAGAATGGGATGATAACTCCTTCCAGATATATGCACAGCTTGCAGATAATACGATAGCAGATAAAGTAGGTGCAAAAGTACGTAAAGCGCTTGAAGGGCATAATAGGAATGATAAGCCTGAAGTGCTGTTACACCCCATGGCCAAGTGGCATTTATACGGGGAGTTTAAAGATGGTAAAAATACCGGTGGCAATATTGAGTTTGTGTGGATGTTCGGCTTAATTGGCTTTTTTGTATTACTGCTGGCTTGTATAAACTTTATGAACCT
>DASZUX010000160.1:0-12289 GCA_035547455.1 Chitinophagaceae bacterium | reverse complement strand
GTCAACTATAACCGGCAAGAAATGTAAGCGTTGTTTTTTTTGTATTTTAAAGGAGGGGTTAACTATTGCCTGGATATAAAAATAAATAAGCGGCCCCATAGGCATAATTACTACCAGCGGAATAATGGAAGAGAAGAATGATAGCCATGGGGAATTAAACCAGTTTTTATAAACGCCGTATAAGTTAAACGAAGCCAGCGTAATAATTAAAATTATAAAACCCAGCAGCCTGTTGGCATAACGCTGCTTTTTTGATATAAACAGCAGGGTGCTCATAATAAAACCCTGCACAACACCCAGCAGTATTACAGTGTTTAGCAAAGCAGTTAAAGATGATGCCATAGGTGCAATATTTACCCGGTAAGACTAAGTTACATATATAAGGTTTAACAGAATGTAAATGTTGATAGCCGGGCAGCTGCTTGTTTATTTTTTTATAAAACGGGACAGTCTGAACTGCTGATTTTACGTTCTGGTTTTTTATAGGGGTGAATACTTAAAAGCATGTAAGCGCCGCCGTTAAAAGTTTGTTGCCCTGCTTTTAACCATTTAAAAATGTTGAGGTTGTGCACCCCCACCAGCAAAGGCCCCAGCTTTACCGCCGCACCCACCCATAACAACCCTTGTGTATTGTATTGAACGGGCAGGTAAAGCCCCCATGCCTGTGTTTCCCAACGTGGGATAATTGTGAGTAAGTTAATTTCCCGTGTGTGGAGTTTTATAGCCGGGCGCGATGAATAAAAATTTAAGCTCGCTTCCCCATTCACCGCAAAGTAATTGCCAAGGGTATGATCAACCGAAATAATAAGGCGCGTGGGCATTGAAATGCTGAACGGATTTGTTAATGGCGTTGCGGTTGTAAAGAGACCGCTTAGAGAGTCCCGTAACTCCATAATATTATGTATATGGGTTAATTTTTTTTGCAGGGCAGCATCTGTAAAAGGCAAAGGGTTGCTAAGAGTTACTGACCCGTCAATAGGATTAAAAGAATTGTGCCCTATATCCATTATGCTTACGCCTATTTTCCAGTCATAATTCAATGCGTTTACAGGTACATCGTCACCATTGTTTTTCAGCAGGTATTCGGCGCCTATATCAAAACTAAATGATGATGGCGCCGATTTAATAAAATTGTGAATATTTTGATCGGTGGTATTGTTGTCGTTTGTCAAAAGGTAATTACCGGAATAAGCAATGCCGGCCCCGCCGCCTGTTAGTGTATAAATTTTATCGCCATTATTATTTGTAAGTTCCGCATAGCTGGCATGTTTAAGTTGCACATACGCTCCTGAAAGTGATTTTATATATGAAAGTGTGATACCTGCGCTAAGCGATGAAGCGGATGAGTGAAACAGTACCCGCGAGTAAGCCAGGTTTATTTCTGCCCAGCCTGCAAATACACCATACCCGTCAATATAGTTTATGGTATTATTTTGATGCAGGAAGCTTTGCAGCGTAGTAGTGGTATCGCTGTAGTTAAATGGTGCTGCTTTAATATGGTTATAACTGCGTAGCCGCAGGCCAAATGCAACAGCATTTTTACTGTTAATGCTATAACGTGCATTTAGTATATTAACATCTGTTACAGCATGCAGGTATCTTGGGTGGCCGCCCGGTGATACATCCCCCGTAATAGAATCGGTATTAAAATGGCCGCGGCTATTATTATACACAACAAACGCGGTGTTGGTTGAGGTAGCCTGAACGCCAAACAAAGTCACATCCCATTTATAACCCTGGTTAACAATAGAGGCCGGGTTGTTGTACATACTTGTTACACCGGCAAACGACGATCCATTAAAGGCATGGTAGCTTTGTGCGCAGCACGCGCACATAACCGATGCAGGCAGGGTAACGAGAAGGAAAAATTTTATAGTTGTGGCCATTAGTTATACTGCGCTTAAAGATAGATATTCACAGGATAAACGTATTAAAGTTAAAAGGTATTACATAAATTGCAGTGTAACCTACAGTTGCCATGAAAATTAATATGTATTGCTTTGTCATAGCTGCCATTTGTTTTGGCTGCAGTAAATCTGGTTCAGCAGGCACCGGCAATAACGGGGGAACGTCAACCCCATCACTTACGATAGCCGGTGTATCGCAGGACAGAAGTGCCTCGGCTTCAACTTTTCAATTCAAAGTAACATTGAGTAAAGCTGCGTCGCAGGATGTAACGGTGCATTACGCTACGACAGACGGCACGGCCGTTAAGAATACTGATTATACAGCCGCAGACGGTACGGCAACTATAGCGGCGGGAAAATTATCAGCCGCTATTGATATACAGGTTACCGGCGACAGTACCCGTAAAAACGACCAGGATTTTTATGTGCAGCTTAGCGATCCCAAAAATTGTACACTGGGTAACAGTAAGGCTACGGGTACTATTGTAAATGCAGACGGGCTGTATTTTCCCGTAGATAATACCGGCTACTCAACACCCGGCCATTATGCCGGTTATACGCTTGCATGGAGCGATGAGTTTAACGGTAATACTCTAAGCGATGCCAACTGGGGTTTTGAAAGTGGCAATAACAACGGCTGGGGCAACCATGAGCTTGAATATTATACCGACCGCACACAAAACGCTTTTGTATCCAATGGCAATCTCATTATTGAAGCAAGAAAGGAACAGTATAACAGCTTTGGATATACCTCCGCGCGTATGATAACCAAGGCGAAACAAAGCTTTAAGTTTGGCCGGGTTGATATTCGCGCAAAGTTGCCAAAAGGTAAGGGCGTATGGCCTGCGTTGTGGATGCTGGGTGATAATATTGATGCGGCAGGCTGGCCTGCCTGTGGCGAAATTGATATAATGGAATTGCTGGGGCAGCAGCCCAATACAGTATATGGAACATTACACTGGGGGCTCAACTCCGCTGCACACCAGTCAAAAGGAACCAGTTATGTACTTGGCAGCGGTTCATTTGACGAGCAGTTTCACGTCTATAGTATGGTATGGGTGCAGGACACAGTAAAACTGCTGGTAGATGACCAGCAATACCTAACGGTAAATGCACAGGATGTAGCGCCAACCTACCCCTTTAATGATAAGTTCTTTTTTATCTTTAACGTGGCTGTGGGCGGCGATTGGCCCGGCGCACCTGACGGCACAACCAGCTTTCCGCAAAGAATGGTAGTTGATTATGTACGCGTATTTCAGCAGTAAAAGCTGAATAACAATATTATTCTACGGGTTTTTCGCCCCTGCGTTCCACCACGATGGTGCATTTGGTAAGCAGTGCGGCGGCAGCGCCTATGGCTGCAAATATGGGCGCCAAAACTACCCCAACTACCGCAAACGTAAGCGGTACCTCCATTATTATCTCGTCTTTTTCATTCTTCAGCAATATGCGGGTAATGTTGCCTTCTTTTATCAGCTCTTTTATTTTTGACAGTACCTCTTCGCCGGTAACTTTAAACTCTTCCTGCCATGTTTTATGTTCTGACATATTCTTTTATTTATTTCCTAAAATTAGGCAACCCCCAGCGCAAAAAAGCTGAGAAAAATCACAGGCGGCAATCAGGGCCGGAGAGCGGTTTTTATTGCCCTGCCAATTTTTTTGAAGAAGAGGATGGGGAAAGCCGGTCGTAGTTTTTCAAGAATGTAACCGTCAACTTTCAGGCCCGGTTGGTTTGACATGGGGAGAATTTTATCCATGAGCGCGAGGAGATCGCTTCTTGAATACTCACGAAATGTCGCTACAAATTGTTTTCCCGCTGTAAACTGAAAAACAATGCCTGTATCATAAGTGTCTAACTCAACAGATAAAAGGTTGCCTGCCTGGAAAACCCTTAGCGTAGCTTCGTTAATAATGATGTTTCCGTCACTTACCACAATACCTGCAGGTTTCCTGCGCTGGTACCGGAACGATAGAATGACTGACGAAAAAAATAGCATAAAAAAAAGAGTGGTATAAATAAGCGATGGCTGTCTTTTGAAACCAAGGTAACTTAGTGCCTGTAACCCCCCAAGCGTTAAGTAATAGTAATCAATTTTGTTGCCCCTTTTTCTTATCAAAAGTTCGCCGGTAAGTTCCCGTTTGGCAACCATCGAAAGGTTGTAGTGCTGGTATAAAAAAGCGGGTAGTGCGCCAATATATACTACAAACCAATATGAATTATCAACCAGGTAAACTACAAGGCTGGCGAGAAGTACCAATAATGCCAAGGTAGTACAGATTACATGTATATTTTTCCGGGTAAACAACGTAATATAATTTGGCTTGGGTGTTATTACCCAAACATACTACTCTTTTTCATCATACACGCCAAACTCCGCTATGGCCGGCGGGTTGGTAAACCCGTCAATCAGTATGCGTACTTTCTCACCCAGCACTGCGGCAAAGCGGTTAATTTTTACCCGACTTTTATTACCGGCGGTCAATATGGGCTTCCATTGCCCGTTGGAGAAATATTCCAGCCGGTAGCTGTTAATGTTTATTTCAGGCTCTGTAATAACCACCGCGTTAAAAGTAGTGGGCTTATCAAAATCAACCTCGTACCATGGCTGTTTTACTTCCGGGTTGCTTTGCCAGGCCGTATGAAAGTTATCATCGTTTCCAAAGTCCATTATCCACATATCGTCGCTCCAGCTTGCATTGGCTTTCTGTTTTTTGGCAAGATTGTGGCTAATAATGGGTTGCTCCGTATTGGTAAGCGGCGCTACTGCACCTTCGTTCTTCCAGAGTTTGCCAATTTGCGTTAAGGCTGTAAGCGCATTATCATCAATCAGCCCGTCGCGGTTGGGCGCTACGTTTAATATAAAATTGCACCAGGCATTGTTGAAAGGAATAATGTCTTCCTTCACCAGTGTTGCAGGGTCTTTTACAGCAGTGGTGGGAAAGTTTGTTTTCCAAAACCAGGCATCGTTCAGCGGCAGGCAACTCAGGGCAGGCAGTTTGTTGGTTTCTTTTGAAATATGCTGCCCGGCGTTTTGTTCGTAACTCTTAATATCGCTGTACATAAGCGCTTCGGGCGGGTATTTGGCGCTGTTTAAATCCATCAGCAGGCAATTAGGCTGCAGCTTTTTTACCAGGGTATATATTTCTTCAAACGGTACATCATCGTACGAAATGCGCGACCATGGGGCATCCCACCCGTCAATAACTAATGCAGTTATGTCGCCGTAATTGGTTAGCAGCTCGGTAAGCTGCGCTTTAATCATGTCCACATCTTTGCGTGTAATAAAGCCTGGCCTTATTTTATCGTGTGTGTCCAGTATGCTGTAATACAGCATTACTTTAAGGCCCTGCGCACGAAAAGCGTTTACATATTCGCGTACCACGTCGCGCTTAAAAGGGCTGTGCATTACGTTGTAGTTGGTGGTTTTAGTGTCCCATATACAAAAGCCGCTATGGTGTTTGGTGGTAAGGCAACCATAACTCATATTAGCTGCTTTGGCAGCGCGTGCCCATTGGTTGCAGTCTAACTTAGTGGGGTTAAAAATGGCAGGGCTGGCATCAGGGTCAGGCCAGTCCTGGTTAACATAAGTGGGTATGTTAAAGTGTATAAACATGCCAAAGCGCAGGTTAACAAACTGCTGTTGTAAAGTGTGCAGGCTTTGTTTTTGCGCATGAATAATATGTAAAGCAGTAAAACAAAAAATTGCAGCTAATAACATTTTTCTCATGACGGTAAAGTTAGCAATGGCGGCTAATATAGTTGGCGGGCCCAATGTTAATTTACATAACCAGGGTGCTGCCACACTGTAAAAACATTAATTTTACCCTATGCAGGAAGCTTTATTAGCCTTACAGGTTTTTATGCTGCAAATGGTTAAGCTGGAAGATGCTGCATGGACTGATATGCAGCAACGGCTTATTGTGCGCAAGTATAAAAAGAAAGCGCTGTTTATTGAAGAAGGAAAAGTATGCCGTGAAATTGGGTTTATAGGCAAAGGCTCTTTTCGTTATTACAAATTAATTGATGGGATTGAGGTTTCCACTTTTTTTTCTTTTGAGCATAACTGGGTAAGCTCGTATGTAAGCTTTCTCCGCAAAGCACCCAGCTTTGTAACTGTTGAGGCAATGGAAGATTGCGAAGTACTGGTGTTGAGTTACGATGATATGCAATACCTGTACAACCGGTATATTACGTTTGAGCGTTTTGGCCGGCTGATGGCCGAATACCTGGTGGGCTGCCTGGATGACCGTATGCATAGCCTGCTGCTGAAAACACCTGAAGAACGTTATTTAAAAACACTTACAGAAAACAGCATATATTTTGAACGCGTGCCATTGCATTACGTTGCCTCTTACCTCGGCATAGCCCCGGAGAGTTTAAGCCGCATAAGGAAAAGGGTAATGCAAAAAGCTATTTCTTAACCAAAGTCAAGGGATTGGATGAAAAGCCCGCAATAGTTTTGTGTCATAAAATTAAACACTATGGCACTGCATACTATTATTGGCGCAAATGGAACAATCGCTACAGAGCTTTTTCCCATTTTATTAGAAAATAATGAACAGGTAAGGCTGGTAAGCCGCAACCCTAAGCCTGTTGCGGGTGCACAAACCATTCCCGCAGATGTATTAAATTACCAGCAGGTGCTTAATGCCATACAAGGCTCTGATGTTGTGTACCTGCTGGTGGGGCTTGAGTATAATATTAAAGTATGGCGGGCAAGCTGGCCAAAGCTTATGCGCAATGTAATTGACGCATGCAAAGCAGCTAATGCAAAACTTATTTTTTTTGATAATATTTACATGTACGGCAAAGTGGAGGGAAAGATTACTGAAGATACCGCTTTTAAGCCCATAAGCAAAAAGGGTGAAGTGCGTGCACAGGTTGATACTATGCTGCTGGAAGAAATGAAGGCGGGCCATATAAAGGCTGCCATTGCAAAAGCAACAGATTTTTACGGCCCCCGCTGTACTGATAAAAGTGCACCCGGTGTACTTGTGTTTGAAAAGATGAAGAATAAGAAAACCGCGCAGTGGTTTATTAGCGCAAACCTGCCGCGTGCTTTTAGCTATACGCCGGATTGCGCCAAAGGACTGTATATACTGGCAACCCATGAAGAGGCTTTTGGCCAGGTATGGCACCTGCCCGTAGCGCAACCCACGCCCACAGGAAGAGAATTTGTTGCAACAGCGGCCAGGTACATGCAGGCTCCAAACAAAACACAGGTATTGCCGAAATGGCTTTTAAGTGTAATGGGTTGCTTTATACCCTTTATGAAAGAGATGAATGAGATGATGTACCAGTATGAATTTCCATTAGTGCTGGATTCATCAAAGTTTGAAAAGGCGTTTAACTTCAGGCCTACTTCTTATGAAGAAGGCATTAAGGCAACCGCTGAATGGTTTTCAAGTAAGTAGGGGTTCAGCGCGTAAGCTCCATCTTTCACTTTTGCCGTTGCACATCTCATGCTGATCTTTTTTGCCTTTTCTCAAAGTTCAATATTTCTGCATCAGTTCAAGAAACTTGCGGTCAAGTTTATGGCCGTACCAGTCTTCATAAGCAACATCGGTACGGCCACTGTCAATTACGCCAAAATCGCCGGCAAAATTCCAGATAGCAAAGCCAATATTGTTACTGGTTAATATATCCAGTACATCGCCAAACCATGCCAGGAAAACGTCGTGCGGGGTTTTATTATAGCAGCCACCCTCCCCACAATGTACACCCACACCCTTTTTTACAAGTTCAATCCAGGGCTTGTAAAAATCTTCCAGCATCTGGCGGCTTAAATACTTGTCGCCCACCTGGCCGGGCCATTTGGGTAAAGGCATGTGTTCCGGGTCTTTATTAGCCCACGATGCTTTGTAGTGGCTGATGGCACCGGGATTATAACCACGGCAGCTTTGTGCAATACCCAAATCAGTAAGCTCGGGTATTACATTGCTGCCGCCACTGTTACCGTCTGCTATTATTATGCGGTTTGGGTTTTCTTTTCTTATGATTTCTGCCGCTGCTTTTGCAACACGCCTGTAATCTGTGCCTGTCACAGGACCCGACTTGGAATGCTGGTCGTTCATATCCTCACGCATGCTGGGTTCATTCACCAAATCAAAACTTAATTTCTTTGGCGACACTTCTTTGTACCGCTTTGCCCACATGCCCCAATGAAAGCAGAATGCATCTAAAGCGGTCTGGTCTTTCCATAAATTAAAAGGCTCATGAAAACCGGCGTTAATGCAATAGCCCGGAGCCCGGTGCAGGTTAAGGCTAACGTGCATGTTGTAGCTTTGGGCTTTTTGCACCAATGCGTCTATACCGTCAACGGCTTTATTGTCAATTTTATATGTGTCTTCGGGTGTTATATCTTTTGTGCGGTCAATATCAAGGTAGCAGGGGTATGCAATAGGTATGCGTATAAAATCAAACCCCCAGTCGCGCATCCATTTAAAATAGTCATCAGGTGTTGGGTGGTTATTGCGTACTGGGTTGGGCGAATAAAAATCAAGCAGGTTAAATCCTTTCCATTTGGGCAATGCATTACCGGGTTTGCCTGCTGAAGCAAATGCAGGCAGTTTTGATACTGCTGCGGCAGTTGCCGCTGCCGTTGTTTTTATAAATGTTCTGCGTTGCATGATGTATCAAGTAAAGCGTGAGAAAATTAAATATAAATGTGAACCTGCAAATTAAACCTGTTGCAAATACCCGGCATAATTCCCCTGGAGAGGGAAAAGGTGCCAACGCACCAGGAACTTTATACATTGCCCTTCTTCAGCTCCGTTACTGCAAAATCACACGCCCTTGCTGTTAGCGCCATATAAGTAAGCGACGGGTTTTGGCAGGCGGATGATGCCATGCATGAACCATCGGTAATAAACACATTCTTCACATCGTGCATCTGGTTATGTGCATTCACTACAGATGTCTTAGGATCGTTGCCCATTCTGGCTATGCCCATATCGTGCACGCTGAACACACGTTCATCGGCTTTGTGGCTGTTGCGGGTGCTGATGTTTTTTGCACCAATTTTCTCCAGCATCTCAACAGCGCTCTCCACCTCGTCTTTACGCATATTCCATTCATTATCACGTGCGGTACAATCAATGGCAATCACCGGTAATCCCCATTTATCTTTTTTATTAAAGTCAAGAGTAACCTGGTTATCGTAGTATGGCAATGTTTCGCCAAAGCCTGCCATGTCAAGATGCCAGGCACCGGGTTCACTGATAGCTTCTTTAAATTTCGGGCCGATATTTTCACCATCTACATGGTGGCCCCAACCGCCGCGCCCGGCACTGCATTGAAAGGCATAGCCCCTTACAAAGCCGGGATGTTTACTTTTTTCATCCACGTTCCTGAACCTGGGCAAGTACACAATATTTGCTTTACGTCCATAGTAATATTTATCAGTCATAATATCCATTTCCCCACTCGCTCCTGCGCCCAGGTGGTGGTCCATAAGGTTATGCCCCAACTGGCCGCTGCTGTTGCCAAAACCATTAGGAAAAACATCGCTGGTGGAATGCAGTAATATCCATGCAGTATTAATAGTAGATGCGTTTACAAAAACAATGCGTGCATAATACTCTTCTGTCCTCATCGTTTCTGTATCCAATATGCGTACCCCTGTTGCCCGTTTTTTATCTTTATCGTACAATATATCCGTTACAATAGAGTTAGGCCTTATGCTGAGGTTTCCCGTTTTCATGGCAGCGGGCAATGTTGCAGAGTTACTGCTGAAATAACCTGCAAACGGGCAACCGGTTTCACATTTATTCCTGAACTGGCATGGCCCCCTGTCGCCTACTTTTGCAGTGTGGTTAGCCACACGCCCAATAGTCATTTTACGGGATGGGCCATAAAATTTCAGCAACTGCTGTTTCATAAATTCTTCCATACAGTTCATTTGCATGGGGGGCAAAAATTTGCTATCGGGCAAATGGGTTATCCCTTCTGCCTGGCCGCTTATGCCCACAAAAGGCTCTACGTAATCATACCATGGTGCAATATCTTTATAGCGTATGGGCCAGTCAATACCGTGGCCGTCTTTGGCATTGGCTTCAAAATCAAGATCGCTCCAGCGGTAGCACTGCCTGCCCCATACCAATGACCGGCCGCCTACCTGGTAACCGCGTATCCATATAAACGGTTTTGTTTGGGTATAAGGGCAGTCTGTATCGTTTACAAAAAAGTGTTTTGACACTTCATGATAGGCATAAATTTTTGTTTGTATAGGATTGGTTTTATAATCGGCCTGTGTTATGGCCCCGCGGTGCGGAAGGTTCCATTCATCAGTGGCGGTATCGGTATAATCTTTTATATGCTCTACCATACGGCCGCGTTCAAGCACCAGCGTTTTTAAGCCTTTCTCACACAGTTCCTTAGCGGCCCAGCCGCCGCTTATGCCTGAACCAATTACTATAGCATCGTATGTATTTTGTTGTACTGCTTTGCCGTTAACATGTAAAGTGTCGCCCATGACGTGTAATAATGAAGTATGATAAAGCTAATCGTAATGTATCAAAGATAACAGTAATATAAGTAAGTAATAACTGTGTTTTATAAGCCCTGTATTGTTTGCCTGCATTAGTTGCCGGGTTGCCTAAAATGCAGCACTCAACACTTGTAGCATGCCCGCTAAAAGCCATGCCATAAGTATTGAGTGTTGATTGCTGGTGCTGTATTAAGTGCACCAAATATTGCAGGTAAGGTATTATTTGCTAAGCCTTAAAACCACTACATCGTGCGGGGGCACTTCAGTTTCAAAAGGCTTTGAGGTAGTGCCGGCACTTTTCCTGGTCCACAGGTTTTTAATTTTGTATTTAACCGAGGATGCATCAAGGCTCCTGTTGCTTAAATCATCCTTTACATTTTCAGTTTTCCAGTCAAAATGCACTTTTTGCGGCACATTGTCCCTGTTTAAAAAACAAACAGCCCAGCCGCCATCTTTTAATGGCTTAAACCACGTTTCCAGCTTTCCGGTTTTGGCATAACGCAATGCCTGTACGCCTAACGCGTCTTGGTCCACAGCAATCACATCCTTATTGGTAAGTATTGCTTTTGTTACATCAGTCATCTTACGTAAGTCGTTGCCCATCATCAGGGGAGCGGCCAGCATGCACCACATGCTAAAGTGTGCACGATCCTCACTGGTGGTCATACCATTGCCTACTTCAAGCATATCGGGGTCATTCCAATGGTCAGGACCAGCATATTGCCTTATATCTGCCTCTTTGTCTACAATGTACATAGCGCTCATCGGTGTCCAGCCACCAAATTTTTTTATGGAGTCGAATACAATGCCAATGTCACCGGTGGTACGCCACAACTGGCCTACCGGTGCGGCCCATTCCCATGGGTTGTGCGAACCCCATTCGCAAAGGCTGAAAACGATGGGCCTGCCTGCTTTTGTAAGCGCTTCACTCATTTTGGTGTAAGATGCTTTTGCATCCTGCCCGTCTGTGTTACACCAGTCAAATTTCAGGTAGTCAACATCCCAAGCTGCATAGTTGCGGGCATCCTGTTCCTCGTACCCTTTTGTGCCGGGGTAGCCGGCGCATGTTTTTGTACCGGCGCAATTGTACAGGCCAAACTTCAGGCCCTTAGAATGTACATAGTCTGCAAGTGCCTTCATGCCATGAGGAAATTTTTTAGGATCCGGTACCAGGTTGCCATTCATATCTCTCTGCATGGTCATCCAGCCATCATCTAATACAATATACTGGTAGCCTGCATCTTTAAGCCCGGCCGAAACAAACAAATCAGCCGTTGCTTTTACAAGGTCCTCATCAATTTTAACCTGGAAGGTATTCCAGCTATTCCAGCCCATCGGTGGTGTGGGTGCAAGCCCCTGGAATTTTTGCGCATCGAGTTGTACAGCAAAGAAGAGAAATAGTGCAATCATCAGATTTTTCATAACATGGTTGTTTTGTATGTGCATATAAAGTATTCTTATTTTTCTGTTTCAAATCAATAAATGCATGCAACCTATTTTTTTGAATAGCCTGCCTGGTATTGCAGTGCTTCCAGCGCATTTACAAGGTACACGGCTGGCGCATTCCAGTTAATGGCAATTTCATTGCTGGCATAAGCCTTTTCATTATCGTTGTAAGCAGTTTCCGGTTCACTTAAGGGGTAAGCGGTTCCATCCTGTTTTCCGGGATTTGGCCCTGCTGCCAAAAGACCAGGTACAGGCGCTGCAACCCCATCTGCTATTGATTGCCTGTGGTGCGGGTGCATGGTGCTTTTAGTGCCAAAGCCCGTTACAAAGCAGTACCCAGTAGCATTGCGCCCTAACAGGTAATCAATATTACTAATTGCACCCGCCAGGTATTTTTTGTCACCACTTATTAAATAGGCGTTAACCAGCGCTATGCCCTGGTTAGCC
>DASZUX010000159.1:0-14400 GCA_035547455.1 Chitinophagaceae bacterium | reverse complement strand
ACACTATACAACTGTACCGGCACGACCGGCTGAAGTTTTTAAAAATGAGCCACCAGATAGCCCGCAGCCAGGATTTTTGCCTGGGCGTGAAGCTGGTGCGTGGCGCTTACATGGAAAAGGAGCGCGACAGGGCGCAGTTGATGAACTACCCATCGCCAATACAGCAGAATAAAAGCTTTACAGACGGTGATTACAATGCTGCGGTAACTTACTGCGTGGATAATATTGAAAGCATTGCCTTTATTGTGGCCAGCCATAACGAATACAGCAACCTTTTTACTGCCGAACTGCTGGATAACAGGGGAATAGCGCACAACCACCCGCATGTGCATTTTAGCCAGTTGTATGGTATGAGCGATAATATCACCTTCAACCTTGCAAAAGCGGGGTATTCTGTAAGCAAGTACCTGCCTTTTGGCCCCATACGCGAGGTAATACCTTATTTAATGCGCCGCGCGCAGGAAAACAGCAGCGTTAGCGGCCAGACAGGCCGGGAACTGACGCTGATAAGTAAAGAATTAGAGCGAAGGAAAAAAGGAAAGAAGGGGGTATGATGCCGGTGGCAAACTGGCATTCTTAACATATTGCGCACAGCACCGCACGTTTGCCGTTTAACGTTACACGAATAAATTAACTTGCAGCCTATGCAACAATACCAGCAATTACTGCAGCATATTTTTGATAGCGGGGTAAGCAAAACCGATCGTACCGGTACGGGTACCACCAGTTGCTTTGGTTATCAAATGCGGTTTAACCTGCAGGAGGGCTTTCCCATGGTTACTACCAAGCGCCTTCATTTAAAAAGCATTATATATGAGCTGTTATGGTTTTTACGCGGCGATACCAATATTGCCTACCTTAAAGAGCATGGCGTGAGCATTTGGGATGAATGGGCAGATGAAAACGGCGAGCTTGGCCCTGTGTACGGCAAGCAATGGCGTAGCTGGGCAGGTGCTGACGGCAAAACCATTGACCAAATAGCCGATGCTGTAAAGCAGGTAAAAAATAACCCTGACAGCCGACGTATAATTGTAAGTGCCTGGAACGTGGCAGAGTTACCTGAAATGGCGCTGATGCCCTGCCATGCACTCTTCCAGTTTTATGTGGCGGAGGGTAAGTTAAGCTGCCAGTTATACCAGCGCAGCGCGGATGTTTTTTTGGGGGTGCCTTTTAACATTGCATCTTATGCCTTGCTTACGCTGATGATGGCGCAGGTGTGTGGTTTACAGCCGGGGGAATTTATACATACTTTTGGTGATGTACACCTGTACAATAACCATGTGGAGCAGGCGAAGCTGCAATTGTCACGCACGCCGTACCCATTACCCGCGATGCGGTTAAACCCTGCGGTGAAGGATATTTTTGGTTTTTCGTTTGAAGATTTTACGCTTGAAAATTATCAATACCACCCGGCCATTAAAGCGCCTGTGGCGGTGTAGGTGAAAAGTGAAAAGTGAAAGGTGAAAGGTGAAAGGTGAAAGGTAAAAGGTGAAAGGTGAAGAGTGAAAGGATTTTTTCAGGAGGGTTAAGATATAACAAATGCCGGAAACGACCTGGTTTTTCACATTTGGCTTTTTTACCCAAAACAACTCATAAAGCATGATATTATCGCTTGTTGTAGCTGCCTCGGATAACAATGCCATCGGCAAACAAAATAAACTGTTGTGGCATTTGCCAAACGATTTAAAGTTTTTAAAAAATATTACCTGGGGCATGCCTGTGGCAATGGGCAGGGTTACATTTGAATCTGTTGACAGCAAGCCCTTGCCAGGACGAATTAACATCATTATAACGCGGCAAAAAGATTTTGAAGCAGATGGCGTGGTGGTGGTAAATAGTATTAAAGATGCTATATTTTTTGCAGGTGAAAATGATTACAACGAGCTGATGATACTGGGTGGTGCGCAGGTGTATGAAGAAGCTATGCCCAGGGCAGATAAAATCTATCTTACACGTGTGCACGCATTGTTCGCGGATGCGGATGCATTTTTTCCGGATATTGACGGGAACAGGTGGAAAAGAACGTCTCAGCAAAATTTCCCTGCCGACGAAAAGCATCAATACCCGTATAGTTTTGAGGTTTGGGAGAGGAAATAAACAGCAGCAGGCCGCAAGGGGCAAGAGGCCGGTAATAAAGCCTGAACCGGGTAAGGTTATATTGAATGCCGGTAAGTAAAACATAAGGGAGTATTAATTATGGTTATTGGTTACTAATTCTTAACTATCACTATAAATAGTGTATTCAAAATTTCAGCTCGCTAAAAAATATTTTCAATATTATCTGTCCGCATCCAACGGCAGGGGGCATGGCGTACACTCGCCTTTTGTATTTGAATTCATTACCAAAGTATTGAATGATGACAGGGAGTATTACTGCTACAACAGTATAGAAACATTAAGAAAGCGTTTAAAGCAGGATGATACCCTGCTTACCATTGAAGATTTCGGCGCAGGGTCGAGAGTTAATTCAAGTACGCAACGCACAGTATCTTCTATTGCAAAGGCAGCGCTAAAACCCAAAAAATTCAGCCGGTTATTTTTCAGGCTGGTTAATTACTACCAGCCGGCTTCCGTTATTGAATTGGGCACCTCGCTGGGTATCACTTCCGCCTACATGGCCAGCGCTAACCCCTCTGCAAAAGTTGTTACGATGGAAGGGGCAAAAGAGGTAGCCGCGGTAGCCCGCAGAAATTTTGCGTCGCTCGGGCTTGAAAATATTGCCATTGCAGAAGGCAATTTTGATGAAACGCTGCCTGCTGTATTACAGCCGTTTGCGGGCATTGATTTTGCTTTTGTAGATGGTAACCACCGAAAACGACCTACCTTGGAATATTTTGAACAATTACTAAGCAAAAGCCACGAAAACACGATACTGATTTTTGATGATATACACTGGAGCGCCGAAATGGAGGAGGCCTGGCATGTTATTCAGCAGCATGAACGTGTTACCTTGACCATTGATTTGTTTTTTATTGGTATTGTATTTTTAAGAATTGAGCAAAAAGTAAAGCAGCATTTTGCTGTGCGCTTTTAAAGGGTGCGGCAAACATTTACCCGTGAAGGTGTAAAACTATGCGCCTTATTTTTTGGGCAGTTAAAGAAAACAAGATAATTTCATTGCAAACACAACTAATAACCGCATGATTACAGGCTTACTGCTTGAACCTGTGCCTGAACGGAGAGTATCATTGCTGCCGGAGCAGGCGGAAGTACTTGTTAAAAAAAATGTACCGGTTTTATGCGAAGAAGGCGCAGGCATCCAGGCCGGCGCTGTAGATGGTGTGTATGCGCAAAAAGGTATAAGCATTGCAGCAAGGGCTGAAATACTGCAGCAGGCGGACCTTGTGTTATCAATTCACCCCTTACCTGAACATGATATTGCTTTGTTAAAACCGGGCGCGGTTTTAATAGGTGTGTACCAGCCTTTATACAAATATGTAACGATAAAACAATGGGCTGACAAAGGTATTACAACCTTTAGCCTTGATATGATACCCCGAACCACGCGTGCCCAAAGTATGGATGTGCTCAGCAGCCAGGCTAATATTGCAGGTTATAAGGCAGTGCTTGCAGCAGCAAGTATTTACCCAAAATATTTCCCTATGCTAATGACGGCTGCCGGCAGCGTGGCGCCCGCCAAAGTATTAATACTTGGTGCGGGCGTTGCCGGTTTGCAGGCTGTTGCTACGGCCCGCAGGCTGGGTGCCGTGGTAGAAGTGTTTGATACACGCCCTGCAGTTAAAGAAGAAGTAATGAGCCTGGGGGCAAAGTTTGTGGAGGTTGAAGGCGCTGCCGATGCATCAAAAGCAGGCGGGTATGCCGTTGAACAAACGGAAGAATATAAACAAAAGCAACAGCAGCGTATTGCTGAAGCGGCTGCAAAAGCAGATGTTATTATTACTACGGCCCAAATACCGGGTAAACCAGCGCCACTACTGGTAACAGAGGATATGCTGGCCGGTATGAAATATGGGTCGGTAATAATTGACATTGCGGCGGCTACAGGGGGCAATACTGCCAAAACAGTAAATAATCAAACGGTAATGTATAATGGCATTACGATAGTAGGCGATAGCAGCCTTGCTTCATCAGTACCGTCAGATGCAAGCAAACTGTATGGCAAAAACGTGCTTAACTTTTTGCAGCTTATCCTTACCAAAGCAGGAGAAATTAACCTGGATTTTGCAGATGATATAGTAAAAGGTGCCTGCATTACTTATGATGGCCGGGTGGTGAACGAAAGAGTGGCAAACCTGCTGAATACACAATAAGATTTTTAATGAATAAACTCTCCTTAGGGGACCGGAGGCATAACTTATGTTAAACTGGATATATGAACACCAGGAGTACATTTACATTGTAATACTGATGATATTCCTCGGCATTGAAGTAATAGGCCGCGTACCCAGTGTACTGCATACGCCATTAATGAGCGGTGCAAATGCCATACACGGAGTGGTGATAATAGGCGCCATCATTGTTATGGGCAAGGCCGGCAGCGATGATTACCTGGCGCTTATACTGGGGTTTCTCGCCGTTATACTGGGTACATTAAATGTAGTGGGCGGCTTCGTGGTAACAGACAGGATGCTGCACATGTTTAAAAAGAAGAAATAACAAACACAACCGGCACAGTTGCTTATGCAAAACATATTAACCATTTGCTACCTTATTGCCTCCGTAACATTTATCCTCGGGCTTAAAATGTTGTCAAATCCTGCCTCGGCACGTAAGGGCAACCTTATTGCCGCAGCGGGCATGGCTATAGCTATACTGGGCACAATTTTTTTGTATAAGGATGAAGCTGGAGATAACCTGCATAACTATGGCTGGATTTTTGGCGGCATCATTATAGGCGCCATTGCGGGCACCCTGGCTGCAAAAAAAGTAAAGATGACAGCAATGCCCGAAATGGTAAGCCTGTTTAACGGCATGGGCGGTGCGTGCGCAGCATTGATTTCCTTATCGGAGTTTCACCACCTGCACAACATAACCAATACCGATTTTGAAAACGATTTTCATATAGGCGCCGGGGTGGGAGCTACCCCGCCATCTGCTTTCGTATTGCAACTGTTAATTATTACTGCAGGCCTGGTAATTGGCTCAGTATCGTTTGCTGGCAGCGTTATAGCCTGGGGTAAGTTAAATGGTAAAATAAAAGATTTTGCCTTTAAGGGCCAGCACATGCTTAACCTGGTAATATTGGCGCTTGTGCTTGGCCTGTCAGCATATTTTATAACTGAGGCTCCGGTGCGCATACCTGTTGATGATGCAACCAGCATAATACCATTTGTAAAGCAAAGTGCAACGCCTGTTTTCTTTATCATCTTCGGCTTTGCTTTGCTGTATGGTGTTTTCTTTGTGCTGCCTATTGGCGGTGCAGATATGCCTGTGGTTATTTCGCTGCTTAACTCGTTTACCGGGGTGGCAGCCGCGTGTGGTGGTTTTTTATATGACAATAAGGTAATGCTTACCGGTGGTATACTGGTAGGTGCTGCAGGCACCCTGCTTACTATATTGATGTGTAAGGCTATGAACAGGTCGCTGAAAAATGTCTTGATTGGCTCATTCGGCGGAGGGAATGTGGCAACAGGAGGTGGCCAGAAGGGTGGTGGTGGTTCGTATAAAGAAATAAGCATAAATGATGCGGCCGTAACCATGAGTTACGCCCGCAAGGTTATGATAGTGCCGGGCTACGGGCTTGCGGTGGCGCAGGCACAGCATACTTGCCATGAACTTGAAAAAGTACTTAGTGAAAAGGGCGTAGAAGTGCTATACGCTATTCACCCGGTAGCCGGGCGCATGCCCGGCCACATGAATGTACTGCTGGCCGAAGCCGATGTAAGCTATGACAAGCTGCTGGAAATGGAACAGGCGAACGAAGAATTTAAAACCACTGATGTTGTGCTGGTACTTGGCGCCAACGACGTAGTAAACCCGGCTGCTAAATCTGACCCGTCATCCCCAATATATGGTATGCCCATACTTGAAGTGGAGGAGGCTAAAATGGTGATAGTAAACAAACGCAGCATGAAACCTGGCTATGCCGGTATTGAAAACCAGCTATTCTTCCAGCCTAAAACATCTATGCTGTTCGGCGACGCAAAAGCCGTGCTGCAGCAATTAGTGTCAGAGGTTAAAACACTGTAAGCAAGTTGATTAATGAATGACACCAGCATTATATCCCGTCCTTATACGTTGCCTGTAAAAACCATGCTGCTGGTAAGCATGGTTACAGTTTACCTTGCCTTTGCAGGCTGGCGGTACTACATGCCTTCTGCTCCCGGTCAGCATACCGCAAGAGTTTATATAACACTTTTGCTATGGCCGGTTATTACTATTATTGAAACAATTATTTACTGGGCGCTTCGCAACCGCATGAAGAGGGATGTGAGCATCTTAATGCACCTGGCATGTACATTTGGTTGCTTCGTAGTGCTAAATATTGTATTTGAAATAGTAATCCTCAATATTGATTATTTTACCGCAAGCACAATCAGGACACTTGTCAATGTCAAGTCAGCCATTTTCTGGACATTGTTTATCATAGGTCATGTGTTCTTTATTGCGGCTATGGTAAAAATTCTGCGTGGCAGGGAAGATGACGGGGACTTAAACGGCCAGCCACCGGGTGTATTGGATAATATTATTGATGAAGATGAATGAACAATATCAATTGCACCTGCAATACAGCTTTGTGTTGCTGTAATTGCGCAAATCTTTTTTATGCTTACTATTGCACAAAGTTTCAAAAAGCAGGAGACAAGTGCAGAAGAGAAACCTACCGGCATCTTTGACGGCATCATTGATGAACATTAAAGGCTTTGGCAGAGAAGCTTTTGAGCAGGTGCATGCTTTGGAGGAGCAGGTAACCTCAATAAGGCTTAATCCATTTAAGAGTGTAGCGTTAGCAATGAACGGCAAGGATAATCTTACCCAATCTGCAATTTGCAATCTAAAATCTGCAATCGCCTGGTGCCCCCATGGCTTCTATCTTCCTCACAGGCCATCTTTTACATTCGATCCGCTTTTTCATGCGGGTGTGTACTATGTACAGGAGGCAAGCAGTATGTTTTTATGGGAGGTTTTGAAACAAACGGCTGGCGATAATACAAACGGGATGAAGGTGCTGGACTTATGCGCCGCACCCGGGGGAAAAAGCACTTTACTGGCATCTTATTTCCAGCATGGCCTGGTAGTTGCAAATGAGGTTATTAAGGCAAGGGCTGCCGTGCTGGTGGAGAATATCACCAAGTGGGGCAGCGCGAATGTAATAGTATCCAACAACGACCCAAAAGATTTTTCTGCCCTGCCCGGCTATTTTGATATAATGGTAATTGATGCGCCCTGCAGCGGCAGCGGCCTGTTCAGGCGGGATGCACAAGCCATTAATGAATGGAGCGAAGAAAATGTACAGCTATGCAGCCAGCGCCAGCAAAGAATTTTGGCTGATGCGTATGCTGCGCTTAAAAACGGAGGACTGCTGGTGTATTCCACCTGCTCATATTCAAAGCAGGAAGATGAGGATATACTGGACTGGCTATGCGGCAATTTTGAAGTAGAAAACCTGCCGCTTTCCATCAACGGTGCCTGGGGCATTGTTGAAACGGAAAGTGATATACATAAGGCAAAGGGTTATCGTTTTTATCCTTATAAAGTACAAGGAGAGGGATTTTTTATTGCCGCATTCAGGAAGAAAGACGGGATTGCTGAAGAATACCGTGTACAAGGCCTTACTAAAACAACGAAAGAAGAGACCGAAGCAACGGGGCGCTTTATACAGGAAGATAGTGCGTTTACTTTTTTTAAACAGGGCGGGGGCATAATAGCCATACCTGTTGCTTTTAAAAATGACGTTGCAGCACTTCAGAAGCATTTGTACCTGCGCAAAGCCGGTATTACAGCGGGCAGTTTAAAGGGCAGTGATTTTGTGCCCGCCCACGAGCTGGCAATGAGCATGATAGTTAATAAAAACATACCCGGTATTGAATTGGCATACCCGCAGGCAATACAATACCTGCAAAAGAAAGATATAGAGACGGGCAATTTTGAAAAAGGTTGGTCGTTAGCAACTTACGGTAATATTAACCTTGGCTGGATGAAGGTATTGCCGAACAGGGTGAACAATTATTACCCTGTTGAATGGCGCATTTTAAAAGATGCGCCGGGGCGTTAGTTTGGCCCGAGTTATGCAGGTATGGGCATAAGTTATACAGTGCATTTATACACCGGCTGCGTAATTTTATTATTGATTGGTGAAACTATAGAATTGAGTATGAAAAAGATGCAAAAAATTTTAATGGCGGCATGTTTATTAACAGCAACATATACATTGAATGCGCAGTCGCCCGATGATTATATTGTACATACTGTTAAAAAAGGCGAAATACTTTCAGTGCTTGCTAAAAAATATGGTACAACACCAGGGGCTATTGCAAAACTAAACAACTTTGGCGCCACCCATGTGCTGCACGTTGGTGATAAGGTAAAGTTGCCTGCCAACGCAGTAAACCGCGAGGTGCCGGACAGCGTGCTTAACCAGCAGCCTGCCGACGTGGCAAAACAGGGCGGTGGTAATAATGAGCAAAGCGGTGTGCAGCCTTCATTTATAACGCACATAGTGCAAAAAGGCGAGTATTATTCAGTATTGTCAAAAAAGTACCATGTTACGGTTGATGAAATTTTAAGCATTAATAATTTTAGGGGAAATCATGTGTTGCATGCCGGGGATAAAATTAAGTTGCCTGCGGGCGCTGCAGCTTATGAACAGGAGGCGGCTGCAAATGAGCCGGTTAAGGAACAGGAAACGCCTGCCGTTGAACATAACAATGGCGCAACAACACATATAGTACAGAAAAAAGAAACTTTGTACAGCATAAGCAAAAAGTACAGTGTTACAGTTGCTGAAATTAAAGAATGGAATAACCTTAAAAGCGATAATATTGATGATGGGCAAAAATTGCTGATACGAAAGCCTGCCGCAGGTAATGAAACTACAACGTTGCAGCAGCCACAGGAGCAGCCTCAACAGCAAAGGGCTGCTGTGCCACCAGTTGTTACATCAAGCCCGGCTGAGAAACTGGATAACGAAGCTAAGACGGCAATACAGCAGCAGCCACAGCAACAACCTGCCGTTAAAGAAGACAATATTCCTGCTACAGGATATTTTTCATCACTCTTCGGCAGGGACGTAAGTGGCCGCACATTACAAACCGCTAACGGCATGGCCATGACATTTAAGACCGCCAGCGGCTGGAACGACAAAAAATATTATATCCTGATGAACGACGCCCCTCCCGGTTCAGTAGTGCAGGTTACCAACGAGGATGGTAAAGCCATTTACGCTAAGGTTCTGTGGAACATGGGCGACGAAAAAGATAACGACGGCCTTAATTTTCGTTTAAGTGATGCCGCCGCTGCTGCATTGGGTTTAAAAGCCAGCAAGTTTCAGTTGGCAGTAACCTTTTACCAATAAATAATATTTGCTTGTTGCGCAGCGGCTAAGCTTATTGGCTGTTTAAGCGGTAGCCACGCAAAAACTCTGCAATAGTCATTCTTTTCTTACCCTCAAGCTGTATATCCTGCACATGAACAAAACCGTCTGCACAGGCAAATTTTAAAAAGGTTTTGCCGTCGCATTTTATAGTGCCGTGTTCTAAATTGTGTAGTGTAACCTCTTTACTGCTCCTGAACACCTTTAGTATTTTATTATCCAGGTATGTGTAAGCAGCCGGGTAGGGGGACAGGCCGCGTATAAGGTTATGAATGCTTGCCGCACTATCATTCCAATCTATTTTACAGGTTTCTGAAAATATTTTTGGTGCATGGTGTACAACCCCGGCAGCAACATCGTCCTGTTTAATTTCATGCAGGGTTCCGCTGGCAAGCCGTTGCAAGGTTTCAACAAGCAGCAATGCGCCGGCGGTTTTCATTTCGTCATGCAGTTCTCCGGCGGTTTCATCTTCTCCAATATTTATTTTTTGTTGCAGTAAAATATTGCCCGTGTCAATAGCGTGCTGTAATTTAAAAGTAGTAACCCCTGTTTCTTTTTCGCCATTAATTACAGCCCAGTTTATAGGGGCGGCACCACGGTATTGCGGCAATAATGATGCATGCAGGTTAATGGTGCCAAGGGGCGGCATATTCCATACTATTTCTGGTAGCATTCGAAAAGCCACTACTACCTGTACGTCTGCCTTCAGCGCCTGTAATTGCTCAATAAACGCGGGACTTTTAAGTTTCTCCGGTTGTAATAACCGCAGATTTTTACCTGCGGCATATTTTTTTACCGCGCTTTCCTGCAACTTCATCCCCCTGCCGGCGGGCTTGTCAGGGGCTGTTACAACGCCAGCTATGTTAAAGCCTGCATTTACCAGTGCCTCTAACGA
Organism: Chitinophagaceae bacterium; assembly: GCA_035547455.1. Classification (GTDB taxonomy): domain Bacteria; phylum Bacteroidota; class Bacteroidia; order Chitinophagales; family Chitinophagaceae; genus JABDFW01. Next base: position 4,012 of record DASZUX010000159.1, on the reverse strand, counting down.
GGCAACTGCAAATTCGGGGGTGCCCATAAATACTATCCGCAGGTCATTTTTTTTTTGCATGCGCAAAAGTAAGCAATCAGCATTTTTCGCCGGCCGTTATTACATTAATAAACGGGAACAATATACAACGGGGCATCCTCCCAACCCGGCGGCGCTTCATTTATAGCATTGGGGTAAATAACATAACAGGCGCCCTGGTCAATATGGTTTTTTCTGTTGCGCAGGGTATAGTAGGCGTTAATATACTCAGGCCCAAAAATAAGTTTGATGGTTGATACGTCAGAAGCTTCAAAATAGCCCAGTGCAAGTTCTGTGCTGTCGTTAACATTGTAGATGTTGCCCTGTATCGGCGCCGGCAGTGGGTCTAATATGCTTCCCGTGCGGGTTGTTTGTTCGCCATACAGTTTCCAAAATTCGTACGCCTGCCGTGTTAAAGACATTTGTTTTAACTGTATATAATGTTTGCCAATGGTGTAAAGCGGTGAGACAAGTGCGACCTGCTGCCGCATTTCGTTACCATTAACGGCTGCATCAGACATAATATGTACAAGCGGGTCGTTATAAAACTGGAAGCAGTAAACAAAGCAGGGGTTGAAACCGCAGGGTATGCCCGTTGCCTCGCGTGCAATCCAGTCAACACTTGTCCAGCGGTAATAATTTTGCTGGTCTGCAGGGTCTTTTGTACGTATTTCTACCTGCATGCCATACAAATCATCAAATGCATAATCGTTGGTTACAGCAAATGTATCCAGCTCAAAATCTTTTTGTACCGGTGCAATCTTTTCCGGGAAAGAGGCGTAACGTTTTCCATTTGCCAGCGTTATGCTTAGGGAGTAGCTATGCCCCACCTGCGCATAAAAGTTATTTACCTGCAGGTATGCGCCCTGCCCCTGGTTAACAAGCTGTGTACTGTCGCCCATATCATCTTTTAAAAACACTGTGGCATCGTTAACAAAATTTTGCGCCTGGTAACCCGCGCTGTTAAAAAGGCCGGAGTAAGAAAGCGTGACCTGGCATGGAGTGCTGTCAGTAAGCAATGTGCCTTCAACAACTAACAAAGGGTTAGTGGTACGATAGTTAAGCGATGCTTGTTTTACGCAACCGGTAAGTAGTGAAAATATAAAAATGGCAATAAAAACTCGTATTGTAAGCTGCATAGGTTAAAAATTATAGTTCCATGAAATGGAAGGGATGATTGTGCCAAGCACAGATAGTTTATAGGCATACAGGTGGTCGCCGCTTCGTTTAAAGTACACTGAATATACGTTTTGCCGCATGTACACATTATAAAAGGAAAAGTTAAGCACACTGTACCGGCGTTGCTGCGGGTACCTTCTTGAATCGTAGGCAAAAGCAATATCGAGGCGATGATAAGCCGGGAGCCTGTCCTGGTTGCGCACAGAATAATTGGTGACAATATCTCCGTTTATAATATAAGACCCATCAGGATAAGTGGCGGGCCTGCCGGTTGTATATACAAAGTTGGAAGAAAAATTCCAGCCTTTGCCAAGATTGACCGATGTGCTAAGCACAAGATTGTGTGGCCTGTCAGCATTGCCCGGAAAATAAGTACCGCTGTTTACCTGCTCCTGTATAAAGGGGCTAAGAATTTTCTCAAATGTCCGGGAATAGGTATATGACGCCTGGCCCGTAACAACACCCTTATTTTTGCGCACACTAAACTCTACGCCGTAAGCATACCCTTTGGCCGGCAGTAACTGGTTCTCAATAGCCGGGTTTAAAGAAAGGTCAGCACCATTTTTATAGTCAATAATGTTGGTGATATCTTTATAGTAACCCTCAATAGAAGACTCAATATTATTGTCATTAAAGTTTTTAAATAAACCCATGGCATACTGTGTGGCTTTCTCCGGCTGTATATAGCTGTCGCTTAATTTCCAGTAATCCACCGGCGTTACGGAAGTTGTATTGGATATAAGATGCAGGTTTTGTGTGGTTTGATTGTAAGATAACTTAATTGACGTGGAACTGTTAAGCAAAAACCTTGCTGCCAGTCGTGGCTCAAAGGCATGGTATGTTTGTATGGTTTCGCCTTTAGCATAATGCACTGTATCATAAATTGACTCAAGGTTCATCGGTTCGCCTTGTGTGTACAGGTAAACTGATTTTGGCCCAAGATATTGGTAGTTGGTAAAGCGGCCGCCAAACTGTAGTGTTAGAAAGTCTGTTATCTTATTTTCAGTGCTGATGAAAGCAGAAAGTTCATTAGCATTTTCGTCTTCAATTGTTTTATGCGTAATTATTGACGATGAGCCAACAGGCATTAATTCGCCCGGCGATATAGTATAGCGTACAAAACCACCGCCGAAAATGAGTTTTTGATCGGGGTTAAACGCATATTCAAAAGTTCCCTTCGCTTCCTTTTGCTGTACTGCCGATGCAATGCGGAAGCCCAGCAATTTATCAAGACCGTTGATGAATGATTGGTATTTACTGTAATCGCCCAGCAGGTTAAAGGTAAGATGCCTTGTAATATTACTGCGCCACTGCAGTGAGCCTATATAATTCTTCCAGGCATAGGAGGTATCACCCGGAAATTTGTATTTATCATAACTGTTATAAAAGGTTGCGGTAACGCGGTTATTGGCATCCGGTGTGTAAGCAAGCTTTACTACGGCATCGTAAAAAAAGGCGTTGCTTTGCTGTACATCACTGCCTGTAGGAAAAAGATTCATCATTACTTTGGGATAAGCGATGCGCCCGCCTGCCATTATAGTAAGTTTTTTCTTAACTATAGGGCCATTTAAAAAAAAATGGCTGCTCACAAAACCTGCTCCCGTATTGTAGCGCATGGTATCGGGGTTGCCGGTTTTTATATTCATCATCATAAACGATGACAGCCGGCCGCCATATTGCGCAGGCACCGCCGCTTTTAAAAAATTTACATCCTGAACGGCATCAGCACTTACGCCTGAGTAAAAGCCCAGCAGGTGCGATATGTTAAACATAGGTGCACCATCAACCAGTATCAGGTTTTGGTCTGCACCACCGCCGCGCACATTATAGCTGCTTACGGTTTCGCCGGTGGTAATAATGCCCGGCTGCAGTGTCAGCGCCCTTATAATATCTGTTTCACCAAAAACTATTGGTGTTTTCTTTAGCTGTGTAACGTTTACATGCACATTATCCTGTTGTATGTCTTTTATTGCGGCATCTTTTTTAATAGTTTCAACTGTTACCTCCTGCAACTCATTAGGCGGAAGCTTTTTTATATAGAAATCCTGCGATGTTTTATCTAAAATGTAAATAGGCTGTGATGTTTTACCATATTGCAGTGCTGAAAATATGAGCGTATAGCTGTCAACAGGCAATAGAAAAGAAAATTTCCCGGTTGAGTCAGTTACCGTGGAGTATTTTTTGCCCTCTATGGTAACGCTCATGTTGGCAATTGGCGTATGTGTGTCGTAATCATATACAGCTCCCGAGAATTTTATTTTTTGGGCCTGGGCTTTCGGGCAAGCCAGCAATAACACAAATACAGGTAGCAGACAGTGTTTTAGCAGGCGCAGCGGTTGGGTTTTAAACATAATAACAAGCAATTTTTGGCAAAGGCACTTTTAAAATTAGGGTAAAGGCCTGCACAGTGTTAATACAAAAGCTATTTTTTATAGAGACCACCATACAGCCATTTACGTTGCATGATGGGTTGGTTATTCAAAATCAGGGTATAACAGGTACTTTTTTCTTATTTTTTTAAACGCCTTTAATTTAGGCTGCCAGCTATTTCTAATTTCTTCTTCCGTTTTACCCTGTTTTATTTGCCGCATTAGCTCGCCGTTACCGGCTAACAGGTTAAAATAATACTTGCTGGGCTGTAATATTTTAGGCGCAGTAAAAAAGCTGTCTTTATTCTTAAACATTTTATATGCCTGTATTATCCAGTGTATGTCAACTTTGCCGGTCGGGGGCAGTTCGTTAAGATTCCATCCATAACAAAGCCGGTTGTTAAATTTTGGAGATTTGCTCCCTTCCGTTGGATGGGGCGTAAATT
>DASZUX010000158.1:0-1751 GCA_035547455.1 Chitinophagaceae bacterium | reverse complement strand
ATACAGGCAAATCAAAATTAGCGCAATCGCAAAAAAACGTACCAATCCTTTAAGTTGCATATTTGTGAGGGTTTACTCATTTTTAGTGAGCGGCAAAGATAGGGGAATTGGGATTTATATTATATGGATAAAAAAATACCGGGACGTTTTATTTTCCCGGCATTTTAGCTAAAAAAATCTTAAAATTATTGTACGTCAGTTATCTCGATATCGTAATATAAAATTGAGTTTGGAGGGATTACATAAGTGCCGTTACTCACTGCGCCCTCGCAGCTATATGCCAGTGCGGAAGGAATAACCAGGAACAAGCGGGCTCCCTTTTTATAAAACCGGGCCATATCCTGGAAGCCTTTAATAAGATTTACTATGGGATAACTGGTTGGCTGGGTTGACTGGCTTAAAAGCGTCCCGTCAAGCAAGGTTGCTTTATATTTAAAGAAAATAGTGGTTGCCGCTACAGGCCCCGACCCGGAATCAACAATATGATAGTAAATGTAGCTGGTGTCTTTGGTATAAGTAGCCGTATCTTTATTACAAAATGCTTTAATGGCTGCCTCTTCTGAAGAAGGAGCTACCGGGGTGCAATCGCCCGTTGCTACCGTGTTGGTAACATTTTTAAGACATGCTGCGAAAATAATGGCTGTAAAAACTGCAAAAACTGTAAATACTAACGCTTTTTTCATTCCTGAAATGTTTTAATTGAGACTGTTAAATACTTTATTTTGTTGCATCAGCAGGCTCATTTTTTTGTTTTGCCAGCAATTCGCGGTAGCGTTGTTCATTCATTTCCCATTGGTACCTTTTGTAAAAAATACCGCTAAACACCGCTATGATTACGATGGCAATTACCAGAATGTAAGGGCTCGATTCGGCGTACGCAACCATTGTTGCACGCTCATACCAGCCAGATTCAAATACCACAAGTATTGCTATGCCCAGTATAAGGCCAAAAGGTAACCCAAAAAAAATTTGCCTGGCAAGGCTTTTTTGTTTTTCCCTGTTGGCTGACCAGTATTCAATAAATTTTTTCTCGCGGGGCGACAACATGCTGCTATAAATGATTAAACTGTGTAAAGAACGTATTTTTTAATTTTTTATGCAATGTTTTATTATAATTGCTATTTTTCGTGTTAAATATTGCAAATGTGAGCAAATACGACCAGTACGTAAGAGAATATCTGCTAAAAAATGGTGAATTATCGATAGAAAAGATAGGAAGCTTTTTTACACCGGCAGGTGCTGCGGGCGAAAAATCGCTTCAACTCCAGCATATTTCATTCAGTTATAATAAGCGAGTGCAAACAAGTGAGGGTTTGATTGGGTATATAGCTGCGCAAACCGGCAAAAACAAAGTGCTTATAGCGTCAGATCTCAGTTCTGTATTTGAGGAAGCAAGGCAGTACGCAAATCTTGGTAAGGCTTTTTTGCTTGCAGGTTTGGGTAATATATCGCTTAACCGGCAGGGGGAATACGAGTTTGCCACAGTGCAGGAACATACCCATAATACCGAAAGCAGCTATGCATCGCCGCACATAACAGAAACAGGCGATAAGGGGCAGGCAGGCAGAAATGCAGTGGTGCTGATAGCTTTTATTATCATTCTTCTATTAGCCGGGGCAGCCGGCTGGGGCATTTATAAATATTTTAGCCAGGCTAAACCAAACAAACCGGTAACTGCGGCAATGCCCGATACAACTGCAACCGATACCAATAAAAAAGTTGCCGTTGCAGCAGATACCAGTGTACCGGTA
>DASZUX010000157.1:0-5172 GCA_035547455.1 Chitinophagaceae bacterium | reverse complement strand
ATTCATCATCTTCATACCTTCAAAATAATCAAGCTTTGGCAGTACCGGCGCAGGCATCTTCATGCCATTGCCCAGCCATAGGGATGCCGTGCCTGTCCTGTCCTCGGTAGTTGCCTTAAACTCGTACTGCATATTTCCCGGTATAGTCACTTCAACATCGTATGTTTCTGCTACGGCAATCATCATCCTGTCAACCGCCACCGGCACTACATCCATTCCATCGTTCGCAGTTACGGTTATTTTGCCCCCCGCAAACTGCAGCCAGAAATAAGTGGAGGATGAGCCATTTACAATATGCAGCTTTATTGTGTCGCCGGCTTTTAGGTGCGTTACTGTTTTTTGCGTATCACCGTTTAATAAAAACCGGTTATAGGCTACATCGCTCACATCCATGGCCATCATGCGCTTCCATTCGTTGGTAAGTTTGGTATGCAGGTAGCCTTTGGCAATAGCTTCGCTATAGTTTTGCGTACTGCCTTTTTTAATAGCATACCAGTCTGTAGCGTTGTGCAGGCTGCGGTCAACTTCTTCTGGCTTTTCATCAGTCCAGTCACTCAGCAGCATCGTGTATGCAGGTGTTGTTGATTGTTCATTCCGCTTTTTAATAACAATAGCGCCATACAACCCGTTTTGTTCCTGCAATGCTAAATGGCTGTGGTACCAGTAGGTGCCGCTTTGTACTACCGGGAAAGCATACAAATGTGTTTCGCCTGGCCCAACAGGCCGCGTGGTTAAATAAGGCACGCCGTCTGCCTCGTTAGGAACAAGAAGCCCGTGCCAGTGTATGGAGGTGGCTTCTTTGCTGTTATTGTGTACATACACCCAGGCGGTATCGCCTTCGGTAAAATATAATACGGGTGCGGGTATGCTGCCATTAATTGCCAGCGCCGGCCTGTGCCTTTTAGTATACCGTACCACAGTATCAGTTACATATAAATTATACACTACTTTTTTAGGTTGGTTGCCCGGTGCTGTAATGTATGTAGTTGTGTCCTGTATCAATTTTGCGCCCTGCATGGTATGGTGCTGCGCATGCAGCGGCTGCAGTGCGGCCGCAAACAATAATATAAATATGTACAAATGTACCTGGCTGTATAGTTTCATGGCATTATAACTTGCGTCGCACACGGCGGCTGCATAACAATATGCAGCGGTGCGGCATTCAATAAAACAGTAATAATAAAGGCGGGCAGGTAATGCAGGCAGGCGTACAGCGCTGCCCGTAAAAAACAGTACAGTGTACTGCTTTTACAGGTAGCTGTTATGTGCACCCGCTTCCCGCTTATTGTATAGTAGTTACAACTTTGCCGCAGCTAAGCATCTGGCTGCCGTAGTAAGGGTTTTTAATGGTTTTCTCCTTACTAAGCCAGTAGGCCTGCTGCATAGGGCAATAGTCCTGGTACACGGGATCAGCGGATATTTTTACTGCTTTTGCCAGCGTGTACATATTTTGAGAGAGGCTTGAAAAATTTTTGCGCTGGGCGGCAATATCCTGTGTTGCTGCAATTTGCTTTATATCTGCATTCAGCTTATCCTGTAACGGTGCAAAAGCTGTTTGTTCAGCAGCGCCCAGGTTTTTTGCGTCAATGCTTTTAATAACATTCAGCATCTCAACGGCATTTTTAGAGGCGGCAGCACCATCTGAATTTACAAGGGCATCTTTAATATCGTAGTACAGGTTAAGTAAATGAGTTAAAGGTGCGGTAGCGCCGCCGTTGGCTGCGTATGCAGTAATGTTAAACACTAATAAAAAAACAGGTACTGCAAGCAACTTTGAAAAATAGGTGTAAACCGGGAATGATTTTAAATATTGTGACATGGTTATTTGTTTAAATGTGTATTGAAATTTGTTTTTAATAAAACAGGAATTCAATCATTCAATCAAATTCTCCATATACAGTAATGAATATAAAGGGCCTGCCGCAATATACCCGGCGGCGGGTAAACCTGCGAAGCATTGCGGGGTTTTCCGGTATTGCGGTAAAGCTGCTCTGTTGTTACAGGCACAACGCCTTCTGCTGAAAAGCAGCTCTTAACAATTGCGGCAACAGGGGTTAACTGCTGGTCATCACACAGCTTAACCTGCCTGCATTCGTCATGGCAGCAGCCGTGCTGCCTGTCCTTCGGCATGCCGCAATTGCTGCAGTTTTTATTGTCGCTGCCGGTAAAGCTGGCGCCTGTAACCTTGTTCATGCAATAATGTACACGTACGGTAGCGCCAACAGTGGCTGCCCCGTACAACAACATCATACATATAACTACGGCTTTTTTCACGCCGTAAAATTACAAAAAAATAAAGGCAAAGGGGGTAATGGGTATAGTTTAACATTTTGGTGTTGCACCGGCTGGTAAGGCCGGGCTTGTTGTATAATAACTGCACGGCTTAAGCAGGCTGAATGATAAAAGTTACCTTTGCCACATATTAACCGCAATGTATAACGATAGCTTCCTTAACAAAAAATTGGACGAACGCCGGGCGGCAGACGCTTTCAGGGTTTTACGGCTGCCTTATGGCAAGGTAGATTTTTGCAGTAACGATTACCTGGGTGTTATAAAAAACAACCTGCTTCAGCAGGAGCTTACCCGCTCAGCCTTTAGTAATGATGACCACGGGCGTATAAAACATGGCCTTGCCACAGGTTCCGGCGGTTCGCGCCTGCTGGCCGGCAATACTTCGTTTACTGAAGAAACGGAAACCGTAATTGCAGCATTTCATCAAAGTGATACGGCGCTTATTTTTAACTCGGGCTACGATGCTAATACAGGCGTGCTTTCATGTGTGCCGCAACGGGGCGATACTGTCATTTATGATGCGCTTTCACATGCTTCTATAAGAGACGGCGTACGGCTTTCGTTTGCCACGGCCTTCCCGTTTAACCATAATGATATGGAAGACCTGGAAAAGAAATTGCAGAAAGCAACAGGGAATATTTTTGTGGTTACCGAATCTGTGTTCAGTATGGACGGGGATATATGCCCGCTGGCTGAAATGCTGAACCTTTGCAGGCAATACAATGCCCACCTTATATTAGATGAGGCACATGCCACGGGCGTTATTGGCGTAAAGGGGGAGGGGCTGGCGCAGCACCTGGGGCTGCATGAACATGTTTTTTGCCGGGTGCATACGTTTGGCAAGGCCTGCGGCTGCCATGGCGCCGTGGCGCTGGGCTCGCAAAATCTTAAAGATTACCTGGTAAATTTTAGCCGCAGCTTTATTTACACCACTGCACTGCCTGAACATGCCGTGGCAGGTATAAGGGCTGCTTACAGTGTATTTCCGCACCTGGTGACCGAACGAAAGCATCTTGCGTCTATTACAGGCTTTTTCCAGGCTGCTGTAATGCCCTGGCAAAAGCTGCCTTCGGCAACGCCCATACAGGTGGTGGTGGTACCGGGCAACAGCGATGCAAAAAACCTTGCGGGAAAATTGCAGCAAAACGGCCTTGATGTAAAGGCTATTTTATACCCTACGGTACCCAAAGGCGGGGAGCGGTTGCGCATTGTGCTGCATGCCTTTAATACGATGCAGGAAATGGAACTGCTGGTGAATGCTTTAAACGGGTGATAAATATGCAGGAGCGGCAGGGCCGGGCTGGGTAATTAGACGTTTACAGGGTTTAACTGTGTTATAATTCTGCTATATCTGCCACGGTTTTATTTTCCAGTATCGCAAGGTTGGCATCTCTTACTTCGCACATTACCCGGTGCAGGCCGCAGCTTTTTTCATCACAGTTTTTACATCGCTGGTAAAAATGCAGGCTTACGCAGGGCAGCAGGGCAATTGGGCCGTCAATCAGCCTGAAAACATCTGCCAGCAGCACTTTTTTTGGAGGTTTTGCTAAAAAGTAGCCGCCTCCCTTGCCTTTTTTACTGTCAAGAATATTGGCGCGTTTTAACTCAAGCAATATATTTTCCAGGAACTTGAGGGGTATTTTTCTCTTCTTAGAGATTTCTGCAATAAGAACGGGGCCTTTTTCGTACTCCTGTGCAAGGTGCATAAGGGCCTTGAAGGCATATTGAGTTTTCTTTGATAACATATTAAATTTCTTTGCAAAGCTAAATACGAAGGTAATACCAAAACTATGCTTTAATTTACGCCTGAAAATAAAGTTTTATGAAAAACAGCAAAGCGGCTAAAGTTGCTGCATTTATTGCCATGCTGCTAACCTGTCAGCTTTTTAACAATGTAAAGGCGCAAAAGCTCGTGTTCCTGTTTGGCCACGCTGTTTATTCCGCACCGGCCGGCAGCGGGTTTAAAGGTGCTTATAATTTTGGTGCCGGTGGCGAAGCCGGTATTGGCGTTGGGTTGCTTGGTAAAACGTTTTTTACCGGCACTGTGGGCTTTACTGATTTTGTGCATTCTTCTGCAAACCAGTCAGGCAATTTAACTTACGTGCCCGTTAAGGTAGGTGTAAGGCGTTATGTATTTGCCAAAATGCTGTTTTTACATGGCGATTTGGGGGCAGGATTTATAAAAGAAAATAAAATAGACTATTCAGCCACAAAGGTTACAGGGGATATAGGCGTTGGCCTTAAACTGGCCGGGCTTGAATTGCTGGCTGACTATGATGGTTTTATCGGAAATAATCCCTCTGGTTCGTGGTTTGCTTTAAAGGCCGGGTTTAGTTTTGGCTTGTAAGGCCCCTTATATAAGCTTGTGCTCGTAAGCGTATTTAACAAGCCCGATAACGCTGTTTGTTTTTGTTTTGCGAAAGATATTTTTGCGGTGTGTTTCAACAGTACGCTCACTTATATAAAGCTTGTCTGCTATTTCTTTGTTTGATAGTTCTTTTTCTATCAAACCTATAATTTCTATCTCGCGTTGTGTCAGGTGTGTTTCTTCGTTTTCCTTTTTTACCGTGCTGAATTTTGTCAGCTCATCCAGTACCTGGTCGCTGAAATAAATACCGCCACCGGCTATTTTCTTCAATGCATGTGCCAGCTCTTCCTTGCCTATGTTTTTTAGTACGTATCCTGCTATGTCTGCACTATTAATCATTTCATTTACAATATCCCCCTGGCCGCTCATGCTTAAGGCCAATATTTTAACTGATGGAAAAAGTTCCCGCACTTTTGCGGCAAGTTGCTGGCCATTCATACCGGGCATCATAATATCAGTTAACAGTATGTCAACCGGGTGCTGTTGCAGCAGCTTTAGCATTTCAATGGGTG
>DASZUX010000156.1:0-2520 GCA_035547455.1 Chitinophagaceae bacterium | reverse complement strand
GCCATTTTCATCCGCGGCCGGTGCTGAGCCACTCATCCAGATACCGCCATTGTATCCTTCAGGTGTGTTGCAGTACACATATTTTTGCTGCAGGGTAGTTTTATCATAGCCCATCACCCAGCCATGGTAAGGCGGCCAGTCGCAATGGGACGACCACGCTATATATACAATACCGTTTAACAGCAATAAACCGCCGCGCTGGTTTTGATGCTGCTGGTTAAAAATAATTTTACCGCCGCTGCTGCCATCGCCGTTGCCGTTAACAGTAGCCGTAATAAACACGGGGCTTCCGGGCTCTTCTTTGCCGGTGGTAATATCAATGGCATGCAGGTACTGGTAGTAAATATTAGTGCTGCTTACACTGCGCGCCACCAGGTACATGGTGTTGGTAGCTGAATCTATAACGGGTGTGCCTACAATGCCCATATTGCCGGAAAAATCATTATAGTACCCGCCGCAGGCGCCGCTCATATCGTTTTTATTTACCGGCCTGCAGCCTGCCACCGTAAGGTTAACCTGCCAGTAAGGGTCTGTAACATTGGCAGAATCGGCATCAAAGGCATATACGGTATTGTTAACTGTTGCCACAAACACCACGTTTTTAGTGCCTTTGCCCGGTATGGCAAGGTGCAGCTTTACCAATGGCTGTGCATACAATTGGTCATCAACAGCCCGTGTAAAAATTTTACCGAAAGTATTGGCAGATACATTGGTTTTGTTAAGAATGGTTTCTTTATCGTACCAGCCTGTTCTGCTAAGTGTATTGTGTTGGGTAAGTACATCCGCCTGGGAATAAGCGCTAACACAGGCGGCAGCAAAAAAGATAGCTGTAGTTAGCAAGTTGCGTGCAATCGTCATAAAATGGGGTATGTAATAAGCCGTAAATATTGTGCAGCAATATAACAAAAACCCGTCAGGTTTAAAACCAATAACCTATCCTAAAAAAATATCTGCTATTACCAGCACGCCAAACACAACGCTGGCAATACCATTGGCAGTCATAAATGCTATGTTTACCTTGCTTAAATCATTAGGTTTTACAATGGAGTGCTGGTAAATAAGCATTCCGGTAAAAACGGCAACACCCAACCAGTAAATAATATGAAAATGGCCGTATATGCCCGCGGCAATTACACAGGCAGCGCTTATAACATGCAGCAGCTCAGAAATGCGCAATGCAGAACTTTTGCCTACAGCAACAGGAATTGAATACAGCTTTTGTGATTTATCAAAATCTACATCCTGCAGGGCATAAATAATATCAAAGCCGCTTACCCAGCAAATTACCGCGAAAGAAAAGAACAATGGCAGCATATCAAACCGGCCGGTAACGGCCAGGTAAGACCCTATAGGCGCAAGAGATAACCCAAGCCCTAATACCAAATGGCATAGCGGTGTAAAGCGTTTGGTATAGCTGTAAAACAGTATTACAAACAGTGCCGCCGGTGACAGGTAAAAGCAAATAGGGTTGATGAAGTAGGTTGCCGTAACAAACAGCACACAATTAAGTATTACAAACCTTAGCGCACTTTGCGGTGCAATAATGCCGCGGGGTATTTCACGGATGGCGGTGCGGGGGTTCTTGGCATCAAAACTCCTGTCAAGATAGCGGTTAAACGCCATAGCAGCACTTCTGGCAGTGACCATGCAAATAAGTACGAGAAGGAATTTAATAGCAATTTGGCCGATAGGATAACCTGCCTGGTATTGAATATTGAGGGGACTTGCCAACCTGCTGTACCTGGCGTTGATAAACGGGTTTACACCCACCCACCCCAAACAAAACCCAATCAATGCAAACGGCAAGGCAAATATGGTATGCGAAAACTTTACAAGTGATAGATAATTCTTTACCGTACTCCCTGTTTCAACTGCTGTATGCTGCGCCATAAGGATATTTCAGGCCGCAAATATACAGCCAGTTTTTAAATTGTTCCCGGCAGGGGTTAATCGCATGGGGGGTGACGTATTAAAAAATTTTGAGGCTTTTTATTTGGCTTTTATAAGCCATAAGCTCATTTGGCGGGTAGAACAAATTAAATATACGGTCATAAGGCAGCGTTCCTATGGGAACGCTTTGTATTTAGTCCTGGAAGGACGTGATATATCAGCGATGGGTTTTAACCCATCGAAATGGAGTGTTGTGGTATTTCTTAAGCCCTGGAGGGGCGGCATATTTTAGGTATCTCGCCCTTCCAGGGCTTGATGGAGGCCATGTATCTTATGCCGATGGGTTAAAAACCATCGCTGTATTATTCCATCCCTCCGGGACTTGAAAAGTGTACATTTACACAACTTGAACACTCCGTTAACCACCCGGGAATGAGGCATTAAAAATTTTGAGGCTTTTTATTTGGCTTTTATAAGCCATAAGCTCATTTGGTGGGTAGAACAAATTAAATATACGGTCATAAGGCGTTCCTATGGGGAACGCTTTTGTAATTAGTCCTGGAAGGACGTGATATATCAGCGATGGGTTTTAACCCATCGAAATGGAGTGTTGTGGTCTTTCTTAAGCCC
>DASZUX010000155.1:0-8067 GCA_035547455.1 Chitinophagaceae bacterium | reverse complement strand
TTTTTTGACAGCTAATTGCTTAATTCCACTCACTTATAACACTCCTGTGCATAATTATTGCCTTATATCAACATATTTTTACTTTTCCACATACTTTCTTGCTATTTTAGATGCGTTTGCCCTGAACACCGGGGTCATTTGCGCCAAAAAAATGCCGTATTTTAGTACAACAAATTACTATACATGGTAAAACTTGGCATTTTGCTTACAAAACAGCACAGGCTGTTGAGTGTTGCCGCCGTATTAGATGTTTTTGAAACAGTTAACCGCTTTTACGAAGAAGCCGGGAAACCAGCTTTTTTTACTATAACCCTATTTTCTGCCGAGGACAACTATCGCCAGGGCTATCTTAACTACAGCGTAACCCCGCTGGAGGAGGATGCAAAACAGCAATTTATAATAGTACCGGCTTTTGGCACAAACGACATTAAAACAGCATTACAACAAAACGCACCCTGTCTTGGCTGGCTTGCCAGGCAATATGCGCATGGTACTGAAATAGCAAGTGTTTGCACCGGGGCTTTTTTAATTGCTGCCGCCGGGCTGCTGAATAATAAAATGGCTACTACTCACGCCAACTCAGCGGCCTCGTTTTTTGCCGCCTTTCCGTTGGTGAACCTGCACGCAGATGCAGTGGTGACGGATGATAAAGGCATTTATACCAGCGGGGGTGCTACCAGCAGCTTTCACCTGATGATACACCTGCTGCAGAAATATTGCGGGCGGGATATTGCCATACGCACCGCCAAATATTTTTCGGTGGATATGGACAGGAAGCATCAAACTTATTTTGCTACGTTTCAACCGGCATATAACCATAACGATGAATTGGTAGCCACGCTGCAGCAACGCATACAAAAAGATTATGCGGAGGTAAGAACAATTGAAGAACTACTGAATGATATACCAGCCAGCAGGCGTAACCTTGTACGCAGGTTTAAAATGGCTACCGGCAATACCCCTATTGATTACCTGCAAAAAACAAGGATAGAAGCCGCCAAAAAAATACTTGAGAAACCGGGCGGTAATATTACCGCATCTATGGTGGCATCTGGTTATAACGACCTTAAAACCTTTAGGTTGTTGTTTAAAAAAAATGTTGGCTTAACGCCCAGCGCTTATCGCAATAAATATAACGGCGGGGAAAGGGTAGCTGTATAAGCAGCATTGGCAATGATTACTTACGTGCAAACAAGCCAGCGTATTTCTTAATGATGCGTAAAGTAATGATGATATGTGTTACGAGCACAGCGGAATACACAGCGAGAAAAATAAGAGACCGCTTTAAAAACAACAGGAATTTACTCTCATCAATTGATTGCTGCCCCATTGCAGTTTTAAACTTGTCAAAATTATCTGCTACAATTTTTTGCAATTGGGGAGAGCCGAGGTATGTTAAGGTGGCAAGTATGGCAAATAATGCAAAAATTATGGAAACATAAGCGTTTACTTTAATCCAGTCTTTTAGCGAGGCCTTCATCGGTTTACCTGCCTGCACCCCTTTAACAAAAAATATAAAGCTTGCAAAGGTGTACATGGCTACCGCGAAATAAATAAACACCGGCAATAATAAAGAGGGGTTGGCTAAAGCAGAAGGCAATATAAAAAGCAGGTTAAGCGCAATATATCCCGCTATAGGTAATAATATAAAAGTAATTAAACGGTAAAATGCAAAATTCGGCTTCATAAACACTACTATTCTGGCTGCAATATGCAATAAAAATTTTTATTGCTGTTGTTGTTGTTGCTGAACGGCAAAGCGGGGGTCAACCAGTACTTCTTCCTGGGGGTCTCCCGGTATGGCTTCCATTTGCACGTTATTAAGTTCTTCAAACACATGCCCATCCTCGTATCCTACGGAAACATATATGGAAAGGCGCTGCCGTGCAGGGCCTTTAAAGGCACCTTTTACCGGGCTGCAGTCATTAAAGTTGCGGCCTACAGCCAGCTTTATATGATTATTGGTAACCCACACATTGTTGGTAGGGTCAATACCGGCCCAGCCATAGCCCGGTAACCAGGCTTCAACCCATGCGTGGGTGGCTCCCTCACCGCGCATGCCGTTTTTATTTGGGCATATATAACCGCTTACATAACGTGCAGGCACGTGTGCCGTACGCAATACCTGCAGCATAAGATGGGCAAAGTCCTGGCATACTCCTGACTTATATCCCAGTATTTCATCCACCGTTGTTTCAATATTGGTGATGCCCTTTATATATTTAAAGTATTTATATATGTACTCGTTACAAAACTCTACCGCTGCCGGTACTGATTTGCCACCCTCCATCATCAGGTCAATAATCTCCTTTATTTTCCCGTTTGATTTTATTACATCCGGGGTGGAAAGCTCCACCAGCGTCATATCGCGCTTTACTTCCTGCGCAAGATCATGCCACCCGGAGTGGACGTTAATACGCAATTGCGAGGGGGATGTGGTACGCACTACAAGCCTGCTTTCAATTACCAATTCCTTATGCAGGGGCATTACATTAAATAGCCCGGTTTTATTATTCCAGTAGTCGTTAAAAGTAAATACGTCAGGCTGGCCGGAAATTACCAGTTCATGTTCAAGCATTTCCTGCTCGGGGCATTGGTACGGGTAAATTCTTATTTCATTAATACTTTCTTTTACCGGCCTGTCATAATCGTAGCGCGTTACATGATGTATTTTAAAAATGGGCATGAGTAACGTTAATTAAGAATAAGAGAAAAAGTTTTGGCCCAATCGCATGCTGAATTCAAGCAGGTCTTTTTTCACTTTCTCTAAAAAGTGTTGCAAAGTAAGGGCATCCAGCGAATCAAAGTCAATAAATTTTACATGGCTGTAAAGACGGCCAAAACAACGTATAAGCGCCTGGTTTTCCTCTGACTTGTTTTCAGTTACAATATCCTCAAGATACCTGTCAATACGGGTGAGAGAATAAATAACGGAGCGTGTAAAGTTTTTATTTATAATTACCTGGTGCAGAACATTTTGATTGATGTTGATACTGCGGTATGTTTTTAAGTGCAACTCGTACCCCGACAGTGATAGCAGCAGCGTACGCCAGAATAATACATCCTGCTGGTCGGTTAAATTATAATGTATAATGCTGTACTGCCGGTCAGTTAATTCCAGCGTTTCCATACAACGCTCAATATACTTGCCGATGTTCATAAAGTTCCACCCGCTGCCGCGCGGCATGGTTATATCCGTAATACCGGTGTACAATACCATTTGGCGTGTAAGGGTATCAAGCGTTTCAATAGCCTGTTCACTCAAAAGCTTTTTAGCCAGTGCGGTGCTGTTAATCATGTGGTATAACTGGTTAACAATCTCCCATACCTCCTTTGTAATATGGTCCTGCACTCCACGGGCATTCTCGCGCGCCCTGTTAATGATTATTTTAAGCGAGTTATTATTATCTGCATCAAGAATGATTTTTTTTAACACTGCGGCTGAGTCGTTCTCCATTTTTATAATATCCTCTTCTTTGCAGGTAGTATAAGTTTCCAGCACGGGGCGCCATGTTATATCCTTGCTTATATCTTTATCAAGCGCAAAAATATAGCTTGTGCGTACTACACGCAGCATACCATCGGCCCGCTCCATGTACCTGTTCAGCCAAAACAATGAATCTGCAATTCTGCTTAGCATTTTTGTATAGTTCGTTTAGTATTCGGTTTTCCTTTTAGGTTCATAGCTTATAGCTAATAATTCATGGCAAAAACGATGTACCTTATATCTACAGGTTTCAAAGTGGTGATGAGGGCTACACTATGAAATATGGGCCATGAACCATAAACTTGCGTTTCAATCAATCACCCATGTGTCTTTACTTCCGCCCCCCTGCGATGAGTTGACCACCAGCGAGCCCTCCCGCAACGCTACCCTTGTAAGACCGCCCGGAACTATTTGTATGCCTTCAGGCCCAACCAGCGCGTACGGCCTTAAATCCACATGCCGGGGCTGAAATTTTCCATCAATAAAACATGGTACTGTTGAAAGCTTTATAATGGGCTGTGCGATAAAGCTGCGCGGCTCTTTTTCAATTTCGGCCTTTGCTTTAAGCCAGTCTTCGCTGCTTATTTTGTTACCCATTACCATACCGTAGCCGCCGCTTTGGTTGGTACGTTTAAATACCATGTTATCAACATTATTAAAAGCATATTCCCGTGCTTCATCTTCACTCATCTGGTAAGTGGGCACGTTATTTAATATAGGGTCTTCGTTAAGGTAATACTTAATCATGGCAGGCACATAAGCATATACAGCCTTATCATCTGCCACACCATTACCTACTGCATTTACTATGGCAACATTACCCTTGCGGTAAGCCCCCATTATACCCGGCACACCCAGCACACTGTTGGGACGAAAGAGCAGGGGATCAATATAATCATCATCAATACGACGGTAAATAACATGCACACGCTCCAGCCCGCTGGTGGTTTTCATGTACACCTTATGATTATCTACCAGCAAATCCCTGCCTTCTACCAGTGGTATGCCCATTTGCCTGGCAAGAAAAGTATGCTCGTAATATGCAGAGTTATAAATACCCGGCGTTAGCAACACCACGGCAGGGTTTGTTACCTGCTGCGGAGCAAGCGACAATAATATTTCATGCAGCAGCAGGGGATAATTGTTTACCATGCGTACTTTGCTGCCGGCCAGCATATCTGAAAAAAGACGTTTTGTAACCTCCCTGTTTTCCAGCATATAGCTTACGCCCGAAGGGGTGCGCAGGTTATCTTCCAGTATGTAAAATTTACCGTCTGCGCCGCGGATGAGGTCAATACCGCTTATATGCACATAAATATCGTACGGCACCTTAATGCCAAACACCTCCCGTGTATAGTGCGGGCAGGAGGCTATCAGTTCCATCGGTATTATGCCATCCTTTAAAATCTGCTGCTCTCCATATACATCCTTTAAAAAAAGGTTAAGCGCTTTTAACCGCTGTTTTATACCACGTTCAATTTCACTCCATTCTGCAGCAGTTATAATACGCGGTATAATGTCAAAAGGAAAAATACGTTCAATACCGGCATTATCGCTGTACACGGTAAAGGTTATACCCTGGTTCATAAACAGCTCGCTTGCCAGTTTGTCTTTTTGGTGCAGGGCATCAATATCAAGGTTCTGCAGCACATCAAAAACCCGCCTGTACTGTTCGCGTATTTGCTTTGCATCACACATTTCATCCCACGTACCGTTTGGGCAGTTGTATTGTTGCAATAGGTCGTTAAGCGTCATAGTTTGCCTTTTTGGGGTACAGACAAAAAAAGTTGCCTGCCACTGTTTTTAATTTTATGGCGATGCAACTTGCGAAGACGCATGAATATACAGCGATAAATTAAATTACTGAAAATTTTTTGGGATAGGCTTTAATACAGATTGAAAAGGTTAAGGGATTTTATGGGTTGGCTTTGATAAGGATGTATTTAATAATAAGAGCCTGCATGCAGCAACAGATGCAGGCTCTTATTATTAAATATGCAAAAGTGCTTGTATATGCTTTTATATCGTATTTACACCTTACTCTCAATAAACAACTCTTTCAACTGTTTATCATCAATAGTACTGGGTGCATCCAGCATTACATCGCGGCCGCTGTTGTTTTTGGGGAAGGCAATAAAATCGCGTATGCTTTCGCTGCCGCCGAGGATGGCGCAAAGCCTGTCAAAACCAAAAGCAAGGCCACCGTGCGGGGGAGCGCCATATTCAAATGCGCCGAGGAGGAAACCAAATTTATGCAGGGATTCTTCCTGGCTCATGCCGAGGGCGGCAAACATCTTTTCCTGCAACCCGCGCTGGAAAATACGGATGGAGCCGCCACCTATTTCGTTGCCGTTTAATACCATGTCGTATGCATTGGCTTTAATGTTTGCATAAGGGTGCTCCAGGTATTTTTCCGCGTTTTCAATTACCGGGTTGTTGTTAATCATTACCTCAATATCCGATGGCTTTGGCGAGGTAAAAGGGTGGTGCCTTGCTACCCAGCGGTTTTCTTCAGGGTCGTATTCAAACAAGGGGAAATCAAGCACCCACAATAGTTTAAACTCATTATCCCTGCGCAGGCCAAGGCGTTTGCCCATTTCAAGGCGCAGTTCGCTGGTGGCTTTACGCGTGCGTTCTTCCGCGCCGGCCAATATCAGCACCAGGTCACCCGCCGTTGCGCCTGTGGCTTGGGCAATTGCCTTAAGTTTATCTTCTGCAAAAAATTTATCTATACTGCTTTTATAGGTGCCGTCGGCATTGCATTTAATAAATGCCAGGCCCTTCATGCCAATTTGCGGTCGTTTTACCCATTCAGTCAATTCATCGGTTTGTTTGCGGCTGTACTCGCTGCAGCCCGGGGCGGCAAATGCTATTACGGTTTCAGCTTCTTCAAACACTTTAAAGGCATTAATATCCGCGTCAGCCCCATCAAGGGCACCATTTTTCAAAGGAAATGTATGTTTCGGAAATTTAAGATTTGCCAGTTTCATCCCAAAGCGAATATCAGGCTTGTCGTTGCCATAATTCCACATGGCATCTTCCCATGTCATCCGGCTTACGGTTTCGGTGTAGTCAATGCCCTTTACATCTTTAAAAATCCGTTTTACCAGCCCTTCAAACATATTCAGAATATCTTCCTGCTCCACAAAGCTCATTTCACAGTCTATTTGAGTAAACTCCGGCTGGCGGTCGGCACGCAGGTCTTCATCACGAAAACATTTTACAATTTGGTAGTAACGGTCGTAACCGCTTACCATAAGCAGTTGCTTAAATGTTTGCGGGCTTTGCGGCAGGGCATAAAACTGGCCGGGGTTCATTCGGCTGGGCACTACAAAATCGCGCGCGCCTTCGGGAGTAGATTTTATAAGAAACGGTGTTTCAATATCCATAAACCCGTTTTCGTGCAGGTAGTTACGGGTACTGCGGCCTACTGCATATCGCAACTCCAGGTTTTTCTTTACCGGGCTGCGGCGCAGGTCAAGGTAGCGGAACTTCATCCTTAAATCATCCCCACCGTCTGTTTCGTCAGTAATTGTAAAAGGCGGTACGGCAGATTTATTGAGTATTTTAAACGAGTTTACAATTATTTCAACCTCGCCGGTAGGTATATTTTTATTTTTATTGGTGCGCTCGCTTACTTTTCCGGTTACCTGTATTACAAATTCGCGCCCAAGCGGGTTGGCATCCAATTGCGCCTGCAGTTCTTCACCAACCAGCAGCTGGGTAATGCCGTAACGGTCGCGCAGGTCAACAAAAGTAATTGCCCCAAACTTACGGATGGTTTGTACCCAGCCGGCAAGCGTTACGGTTTCATTTACATGGTTTATTCTAAGTTCCCCGCAGGTATGTGAGCGATACATAACATTTTAGTTAATAGTGAAAGGTGAAAAGTGAAAGGTGAAACAGGTTGACAACGTATAGAATTGCAGGGCAACTCACATTTACCATTCACATTTTTCAACGGGCGCAAAGATATATAAATGCGGCAAAGCGTGAAATTTGAAGTAAAGGCTGTATTTTACCAAACAAATGGAGGCGCCCTTACAAATATTATACAATGCCCGTAAAATTTAAACTGTACCAGGCCTGTGCGTATTACCTGCTTTTGTGGGCAACCTGCTTTATTATATGGGCTATTTACCAAACGTTAAGGTATGGCAGCGGGGGCAACCCCGTTATTATTGTGCTTGTTTTTTTAACGCTTGCCGGCGTAATTGCAAAAGCGGTATTAAGCATTAAAGCTATTAAATATTACAAGCAGTTAACCGCACCAGGCAGAGCAGAAAAAACCGCATTTATAACAGCGTATGGCTTTATTATTCTGCTGGCAGCGGGTTTACTGCTGCTTATTATATTTGTTATTATACCAGATGATTTTATAAACAGGCATGATACCACCCTGCTGCCTGCCGGAGATGTAGTTATTATGGACACAAGTATAATGCTTGCAAATGCTGCTGCCATTTATTTTACCATTACAGACCCAGCACTGCTAAAAGCCATACGCCTGCGGCAATATAAAAACCTGTTTAGCTTTGAACTTGATAGCCCAAACCCTTAACCCATGCCTGTTAAATTTA
>DASZUX010000154.1:0-9459 GCA_035547455.1 Chitinophagaceae bacterium | reverse complement strand
CTGAAGTACACGAGTTTGCCGTTCGCGGCCAATATAGCAGCGGGTGGATGAAAGGTGAACAGGTAAAAGCATACCGGGAAGAAAAAAATGTAAATCCCGAATCAACCATTGAAACTTTTGCAGCCCTTAAATTTTATATTGATAACTGGCGCTGGCAGGGTGTGCCATTTTATGTGCGCACAGGCAAATACCTGCACGAAAAAACTACCATTATTACCATACAGTTTAAGCAGGCACCTCATTATGCATTTCCAAACGAAGCTGCAGAGTCATGGAGGCCTAACAGGCTTACCATAAGCATTCAGCCGGAGATGGACATACGCCTGCGTTTCCAGGCAAAACGGCCCGGCCAGGCGATGACGCTTAACCCGGTTGATATGATTTTTAACTATAAGGATGCTTACGAAGAACCTCAGCCTGAAGCATACGAAACATTATTGCTGGATGCTATGAACGGCAATCCGACACAGTTTATGCGCAGCGACCAGGTTGAAGCTGCATGGAAGGTAGTAATGCCTATTATTGAAACATGGCAAACAAGGCCAGCCGTTGATTTTCCTAATTACTCTCCCGATAGCTGGGGGCCAGAAGACGCAGAAGCGCTTATTGCCAGGGACGGTCATAACTGGGTTACTTTACCCGTAGCCCACCAGTAAAAATTTTAAAAAAAAGGTGCTTAGCGCTAACCACCCGCATGTACACAGGTTGGCATTAAGGCTTTATAAAATTATTCAGTATGCAACTGCATATCTCTAAAAACCTGCAGGAATTAAGCAATACCGCAACAGCATGGCTGGTTGAACATATACAATGCACCCTGCAAACACAAGACCGCTATACACTTGCTTTAAGTGGAGGGAGCACCCCTAAAATGATGAATCACCTGCTTTCAACTGACTATAGGGATAAGGTGGAATGGAGCAAACTGCATATATTTTTTGGTGATGAGCGTTTTGTTCCGTTTAACGATGAACGAAACAATGCAAAGATGGCATTCGATACGCTGCTTAACCTTGTGCCCGTGCCAAAAGAGCAAATTCATATAATACCTACGGAGGGCTTGTCCCCTGAAGAGTCAGCGGCGGCATATCAAAAAATATTGCGGCAATACTTTACAGAAGCTTCGGCCACATTTGACAGTATTATTCTTGGCATGGGTGACGATGGGCATACACTTTCATTGTTTCCGGGTAAAACAGAAATAATACATGAAACCGTAAAATGGTGTACATCACTCTGGCTGGAAGAGCAAGATATGTACCGGGTCACCTTAACACACCCCATTGCCAACAGGGCTAGCGCTGTTATATTTTTAGCAGCCGGCAGTAAAAAAGCCGTTGCCCTGCGGGAAGTTTTGCAGGGGGTATATAATCCTTCCAAATATCCTTCGCAAATAATAAAACCTGTATCCGGCGAGTTGCATTGGTTTGCTGATGAAGCAGCATGCCAGGGTTTATAAAACAGCCTGCAACGCAGCACAATTATTTTTTACAAATACACAACACTTCCTGCTGAATATTAGCTTTATTGCGCATAATCCTGCAACGCTTTTTATCTTAATTTCAGGCCATGAAATATCTTTTGGCGGCATCAGTAGTATGCATGTTTTTATCCTGCCAATCACAAAACATAAATTTACCGCCCGGCAATCCGCCCGGCTTTTGGCTGGCCCGCAGCAAGGGCAAATTAACACAGCTTGCCTATAGCCTGGGCCACGACAGGCTTGGCAGCGCTAAGGAAGGTTATATTGACACCAATGTTTTACTTAAAGTAATTGACAGCACCGGTAATCTTTACCAGGTGCAGCTTTCAAAATATCATACTGCATATATTGCCAAGGCCGACGTAGCAAAGGATACCGCTGCGCACCTGCTGCCTTTTTATCTTACCAACAGTTGGCAGGAAAGACCCGATACCGGTAAAAGCGGTAAACATGATTCACTTTTTATCAGTATGGATGAGCGGCTGCCCTATAAAAGCTGGATGGAAATCAACCCTTCGAAAATAATGATTGATATATACGGTATTGAAAGTAACACCAACTGGATAACGCAGCTCACCAAAATAAAAGAGATTAAAAATGTTTATTTTAACCAGGTAGAAGATGATGTTGTGCGCGTAACTATTGAGCTGACGCACCAGCAGCATTGGGGTTATACCATTTTGTATAAAGGGAATAATCTTGTAGTAGCCGTAAAACGCCAGCCGGCAGACTTAATCATTCAAAAACTTCGTATTGCCATTGACGCAGGGCATGGCGGCACTAACGGAGGCTCAGAAGGAATAACAAGC
The DNA here is from genome assembly GCA_035547455.1 of Chitinophagaceae bacterium. Classification (GTDB taxonomy): domain Bacteria; phylum Bacteroidota; class Bacteroidia; order Chitinophagales; family Chitinophagaceae; genus JABDFW01. Next base: position 7,167 of record DASZUX010000154.1, on the reverse strand, counting down.
CATATAAACGAAAAAGATTATACCCTGTTATTTGCAAAGGCATTACAAAAGTTTTTGAAAAGTAAGGGTGTTAAAGATGTAATAATGACCCGCACAAAGGATACAACTTTTGGCAATACTGACAGGGTACTATGGTTGCAACAACAACAACCTGACTTATTAGTAAGTCTTCACCTGAATTCTGCCGGCAACGGCACAAGGGGTAGCAGCACTTATTACAAGCATATAGGCTTCAGGCCACTAAGTGTATTTATTTTAAAAGAAATGCTGGCCATTGGCATGGAGGAATATGGCAATACAGGTAATTTTAATTTCTTGCTAAACCAACCTACGGACTTCCCCAATACATTACTCGAAATAGGATTTTTAAGCGACGTAAAAGATGAGCGTAAAATATTAAAGCCTTCATTTCATGCGCAGGTTGCAAAACAGGTGTACCAGGGAATTGTAGATTTTTTAAATAACGCCAAAAAACAATAAATAATCATATCATGCAATTACAAAATGTATTTATTCACCATGTTTACTTTTTTCTTAAAGAAAAAGATAATGCTGCACATAAAGCACAACTAATTGAAGGGCTGCGCAAATTAAGCGCAGTACCAGCTATAAAAGATTTTCATATAGGCGTACCGGCCGGTACTAACCGTGATGTTATTGAAACAGGGTATGCTGTTTCATGGTTTGTATTGTTTGCCAATGATGAAGACCAGGCTAGTTACCAGGTTGACCCGGTACACCTGAAATTTGTAGAAGAATGCGCACACCTGTGGGAAAAGGTAATAGTTTACGATAGTATAGATGCCTGGTAACGAGGCAACCACATCAGGCCTGTGCAGTAGGGCCGCCAAAGTTCAGCGGTATTTCAACCTGCTCCAGATCCTGTATTTTGCCGTTTACTGCTTCATAACGCTGAACATTGTCTTCAAGCGCCCGCATAAAGCGTTTTGCATGCATGGGTGTAAAAATTATGCGGGATTTTACCTTGCTTTTTGGGGTACCAGGCATAACGTTTACAAAGTCTATTACAAATTCAGCATGGCTATGGGTAATAATCGCAAGGTTGGCATAACTGCCTTCGGCTACTTCCTCGCTTATTTCAATATTTAACTGGCTATTCGGGGGTTGCTGCTCTGCCATAATTTTCTTTTTACATTGTTTATCGCCCAAAAATTACTGCGGTGTTAAATACTCGTCAATAACGCGGGCGTTGCCAGACTGGTCGTTGTATTCAGTTTTAAAATGCAGCACCCGGGTAGCGGGGTTATACTCCTGCACATCAATTTTAAAAGAATTATACATAAATCCTGTCTCGTTGTTCAGCATAACATCATTCGGCGCTATACTTACAGTTTCATTAGCCGGGTTAAAGGTAACAATGTATTGCCAGCCTGCAATGCCCAGGTCAGCATAATCAAGCAATATCACATTTGCTGACTGAACAGCGCTTATTTTATTGGCAACTGTTGACAGGGCAACCGTATCTGAAATAACATTATCTGCCATTGGCCCAACATAATCCGTACGCTTGCCGGATACTGCGTAACGGCCGGCAATTGGGGAGCCAAGCTGGTTATAATAAATCGTCCCAAGGTCGCTGCTTATAGCAAGGCCCTGAGCATCCCTGATTGTTATAGGCAGCATATAACTTTTTCTCAGGTCGGCCTTGCCTGTATAAATGGTTATTGGCAGGCTTATTGACCTTGCCCCGGCTGTTACAACGCCTGAGCTATCGGAGAAATAATACAACGAATCTGGCAGCGCCTCGTAGTTGGTACCGTTTTGCTGGTTATAGGCAATACGCGCTGCATCGTCAACCTCCAAAATTACATTTACATCTTTTGTTAATGTGTATGGAGATGTAATACCAGGGTTGATATACAGGATGGTAGAATCGGCTATCGTTAAATTAAGCGGGGCGCTTGCAAGATTTAAGGGGCCGCCATTTGTTATTGCAAAATAAGCTGTAGAATCAGCATTGTTATGCACACTGTCTTTAAAACAGCCTGCAAGCAAAAAAAAGCCAGCCAAACCAAATATCAAATTTTTCTTCATAATGCCGGGTAAAATAATACCGCAAATAAAACAGAAAAGAGCCACTCTTTAATTGTTTTTATCAAAAAGTTATCATAAAGATTTAACAGAATGCCTTAAATCAGGGCAATTGAGCCATAACCAGCCGGCCTGCTACCTAACCAGCAGTACAGAACCCTTTTTAAATACCGCTTTGCCATTGTAGTCCTTTCCTCTTACTTCGTATATATATGTTCCGGGTGGCGCCTGCCTGCCTTTAATATTTCCATCCCAGCCAGCAAGGTAAACCTGTGTTTGGTAAACCATATTGCCCCACCTGCTAAATACACGGAAGTACTCAAGCTTTTTTATACCTACCGGGAAGGGGCGAAATATGTCATTTACTCCGTCTCCATTAGGAGTAAAAGCGTTAGGCACGTATATATCCGGCCCCTTATAATATACCAGGTGTATAGTATCAGTTAAGTAACAGCCAAAAGCATTGGTTATTTCAGCACGATAGGTAATATCATTACTGCCTGCAGCTACAGGATTAGCAATAAACGGGTTATCAAGCCCCGTTGCGGGTGACCAGATAAAAACATTATTGGCAGAATCGTAACCTGGATTAGCAAACAACTGGTAAGGCACCCCGGCAGTTATTACAGTATCATGTACCGTAAAAGGCAGGGGCGACTGCCAGATATTTATGTACTGGGTGTCACTGGCTTCGCAGCCTTTAGTAGTGGTTATATCTAACACTGCTGAGTAAGTCTGGTTGGGCACCCTGAATGTATAGGTTGGGCTACTGAGTGTTGAGGTAAAATTGGTGCTGTCTCTAAGATTTGTAAATGTCCATTTAAGATTATTAATATACCCAATATCGGTTGATGACAGGTTTGTAAACTTTAATGACTGATCGGTACATGTTTGGCCGCTTACGGCAAAACGTGGATGCACTGCCGGGTACACCAGCAGTTTCATATCAGCCGTGTCGGCACAACGGTAGCCGGGCATTGTAATTAACTGCACGCTATAAGTTCCGGTATCATACTTATGCACGGGGTAACGCAGGGTTGAGGTGCTGCCATCACCAAGGCTCCATAAATATTTATTATTATCCCAGTACAATTCAGGGTGGTAGGGTGTGCTAAGGTTAGGCAGCATAATAGTATTGGAATCGCAATTATTTAAAAGTGTCGGCAACTTTGCTGCAGGTACAGCCAGTTTTGAGCAGTCGAATGCCTTTATCAGCACATCCCGGGTATGCGGGGTTAAAGAAACCTTTTTACCATTACGGTATTCATATACAGCAAGTGTTGCCAAAAATGTACCTGTATCACGAATGACGCCATGTAAATTGCCCGTTAATGCGTCAATGCTCACTTCACTTCCCATAGGTTGTTGTGCTGTATATTTTGGTTTGCTGTAATCAATATCGTAAAAGTCATCAACTGTATTTATTTTAACTTTACCGCCCGGGCCGCCAATTCCTACCGACCATATTCTTGCGGGAGAAAAGCTATACACCAGTGAGTCACCATCCGGATCAACTGCTTTAAACGTATGCGAAAAAGTATTGTTAATGCATACATATAAAATAGTATCGCTGCTATTTTCAAAAGTAGGGCTGCTGTTGTACAGCCAGGTAAAGCGGGACGGAATATTATTTATGAAGGCAATACTATTGTAAACCGGCCCCACGCATGGCCAAAAATATGTTAGCCCTCCACATATCCAGGTACGCTGTAAATCTGCTCCTTCGTAAGATGAGAGGCTTCTGTCATTGATACTTAAATTTTGAAAAAAATCGCGGCAACAATCGGCATATACTGCTGAATACCCATATTTATTAAAAGCCAGCGGTACATCACAATGATAATAATATACCCTGTAACAGGGCGGATATGAAAATGCGATACAGGGATCTGCAACATCTACCCTGTTTGAAGCAGAATCCAATTCAAAATCGTATTGTTTGGAGGGGCCTGCCTTATCAAAATCATTAATAAATAATTCTCCGATTGCAGGCTCAAGAAACTGGCATTCAACTACCATTTTAAGCGTAAAATGATAATATATATTAGGGCTGCCATTGTCATTGGTACTATTCACTAATAAATAACTTAATTCACCGGCTCTTTGGTTAGGGGGTAAATACTGCTGGGCTTTAAGGCAGGTTACATGTGCAATAAAGTATAAATAAAGCGTAGCTTTTCTCACAATGTAAATTACCTATATTTTGTTACTTTCTATCTTAAAAGAGCAATACACTTCCGCGCTTCCCGTCCTTACAATCCAGCATCATTATGAATATTAAATGGTAATGCACATCAGGTCCCGTGTTTACATAACTCAATTCTCCGGCTTTTTCAATACCGGGGAACCGGACCATAATATTTGTGCCGGATACTATAACTGCGGGGGCTTTCAAAATTGCAGGTATTTTTGTCTTACATCAACTAGCGTATAAGCAGTATGCTGCCTCTTTTTAATACGGGTTTATTATTGTAGTCCTTTCCTCTTACTTCGTATATATATGTTCCGGGAGGCGCCTGCCTGCCTTTAATATTTCCATCCCAGCCGGCAAGGTACTCCTGTGTTTGATAAACGGCATTACCCCACCTGTCGAACACCCTGAAAAACTCAAGTTTTTGTATGCCGACAGGAAAAGGCCTTAATACATCATTAAGTCCGTCGCCATTAGGCGTAAAAGCTGCCGGTACATATATGTCCGGCCCCTTGTAATATATAAGGCGTATAGTGTCAGTCAAACTACAGCCAAATGCATTGTTTATGCGCACGGAATAGGTAATATCCTGGTTGCCGGTGGCCACAGGGTCCGCTGAAAAAGGGTCATCAAGGCCAGTGGATGGGCTCCAGATGTAACTGCTGCCTGTTGTGTCGTAGCCGGAATTGGCAAAGAGACGAAAAGGCACCCCCGCAGTTACGATGGTGTCATGCGTTTGCAGCGGCAAAGGAGACTGGCTTACACTAATATATTGTGTATCTATAGCTTCACACCCCTTGCTGGTTAAAACATGCAATATAGCCGCATACTCCTGGTTAGGGATATTAAATATGTACCTGGGGTTGCTAAGCTCCGAGGTGAAATAGGAACTGTCTTTCAAATTAACAAACGTCCACTTGAGGCTGCTTATTGCGCCTATGTCAGTTGTGGCAGTGCTGGCAAACTTTACCGGCTGCCCTGTACACGCATTGCCGATAATTAAAAATGACGGGTGCACCGCCGGGTACACCAATAGCTTGCTGTAAGCCGTATCAGCACAACGGTAACCAGCCATGGTAATCAGCCGCAGGTTATATGCACCCGTATCATATAAATGCACAGGGTTTCGTACTGTTGCAGTATTGCCGTCACCAAGGCTCCATAAATAGGTAGTATTATCCCAATAAAGTTCGGGATGATAGGGTGTTGAATTGTTCGGCAATATAACGGTATTAGATACACAGGTATTTATAAGCGGGGGCAGCGCAGCCTCTGGCACCGGCAGCTTTGAGCAGTCAAAAGCTTTAACTACTATATCCCGCATGTGGGGGGTAGAACTTATAAGCCGGCCATTGCGGTATTCATACACTCCTATGGTAAGCATATAACTTCCCGTATCTTGTATAACCCCGCTAACTGCACCGGTTTTTGCATCAATTACAACGCCTTCGCCCAATGGGGAACCAGCAGTATAAACAGGTTCCTTATATACTGCATCTATTGAACCTAGGGTATGTATCTGGATAACCCTGTTTAAACCTTCAGCATAAAAAATTTTGGATGGCAAAAATGAATAAACCAGCGAATCTCCGTCCGGATCCCAAGCCGAAAAAGTATGCCCGAACCTGGTATTTGTACACACATACAACACTGTGTCGCTGCTATTTGTAAACTCGGGGCTGCTGTTTTCTGCTACCTTGAACCGGGAAGGGATAGTAAATGAATAAGCTATACTGTTATATACGGTACTGCCACCCGGCCGCTTTGGATCATCCGTGCCCCAGGCAAGCCCAAGTTGCAAGCCTTCAAACTGCGATGCATTGGTTGCGGTATTAAGATTTTGGTAACCGTCCCTGCAGCAATCGCCAAAAAATACTGCATAACCTCCAAAGTTATAATCTGCCGGGGCGTCCGTATGATAATAATACACCCTGTAACAGGGGGCATACGTAAATGCAATACAAGGGTCAGCAACACTTACCTCATTAGAGGCTGAATCGTATTGCCAGCTATAGCTTTTAGTAGTACTGCGGGAAAGGTCGCGTATGAAAAGTGGTAACAAACCAGGCGCTGGCTGGCTGCAATCAACCACCATTTTAAGTACAAACCGGTAAAAAATATTAGGTGAGCCATCAGTATTTACATCACCCATAAGCCTGTAACTTAACTCTCCTGCCTTTTGATTATTTGGCAGGGTTGCCTGTTGGGCACGACAATATGCAATGCACAACAAACATGCTAAAATACCGGCTACTCTTCTCACTTTATAAATTTACAATTTGGGATTTGCAGGTGTTTATTAAAGGGTGGGGTTATAAATGCCGGTATATAGCCTTGCAGGCTCTATTCTGCATTTTTCCCATAATGTAAAGTTACAACTAATGCCTACTTCATTACCTGCTGAATTACAGCAATCACCGAATCTTTTTTAATATTTTTAGCTATCAGCCTGCCATCCGGGCCTATTAAAAAATTATAGGGTATAGCATTAAACCGAAGTATTTTAAAAGCTTTACCCTGCCACATTTTTTCATCAATAAGCTGCGGCCAGGTGTAGCCATTTGCCTTTATTATTTTTAACCAGTCCTCTTTTTGGTCATCAATAGCTATGCTTACTGCTTCAAATTTGCCCGGAGGAAACATTTGCTTAGCTTTTCGCACCAATTCTTCATTCTTTATACATTCATCACAAAATGTTGCCCAAATATCAATATATACGTACCTGCCTTTTAACGAAAAAGTTGAAAAATTTCCTCCAAAGTCGTCATGTAAAACTAATTCCGGAATTGAATCGCCCGGCATGCGCGGGTTACCAACAGCATCCAGGTAATCAAAAACATTTTGGGCAAGACCTTGCACCAATGTGTTTTTAGGAAACCGTTTAGCGGCACGCTGTACAAATTTTTTCAGTCCCGCAGTATCAT
>DASZUX010000153.1:0-8909 GCA_035547455.1 Chitinophagaceae bacterium | reverse complement strand
AATAGAGTTATTGGTAAATGTTGACGGCATATCTTCCTGCGCGGGCATAGGTGTTACGGTGTATGCTGCGGTTGGCTTTAGCCCTGCCGTAACAGTATAACTGGCGCTGTCTTTAATATTGCAGGTTGAGGAATCTACAGCAACCATAGTTACTAAATAGGTGCCTGCCGACGTGAATGTATGCACAGGGTCGCTGTTGGTTGATGTACTTCCGTCGCCAAAGTTCCAGTAAAACGTTTGCCCGCCTATGGAGGTGTTGTTTATTACGGCGGTATATGGTGCGCAACCTTGCGGTATGGTAAACTGTGCTTTTACATTAGTGGCTATTCGTAGTTTTATCGAATCAGCATCCGGCGAGTTGCAATAGTTCGTGTCGTTAAGGTGAAGCGAAACTACATAGGTACCGGGCCCCGCATACCGGTGTATAATAGTATCGGCATTACTTACTAATGTTGCCCCGTCGCCAAAACGCCATTCAAGCGACTGGCCGGCAAAGGGCTTTCCCGCCGGCGCCACTGACTTATTGATGAACATATAATTTAACGAATCGCAGGGCTGCAGCTTAACGGCATCAAAGCCCAGTTGCGCATAATCACTTCTTGCCCTTATGTGGGTGTACACTGTATCGGCAATGTTGCAGGCCATGGAATCAATGGCAATAAGTTTTACTGTATAGTTGCCTACAGTATTATACGTGTGCGATTGTTTGCGGGATGTGGTTTTTACAACAGGGCTGCCATCGCCAAAATCCCAAATGTAATTTTTGGCCAGTGCCAGGGTATCAACAAAATCTACTGTCAGGGGTATACACCCTGAAGTATCTCTCGGTATGCCATTAATTGAAACACGAAGGTCGGCAGATACGCCTGCCAGTTCAAAAGCAATTTTTACTGCCGCCTCATTGCAGTATGGCGCCATGGTGGAAATATTTTTTTGCCCCCACGTATCACCTCCCGAGGTGGGAAAACCGGTGCCGGGATTACTGGCAGGCGTTTTTCCGCAATTGGCGCAAATGGCCTGGTAAATTACACCGTTCCTGTCAAACCGGCTGGTACCTCCATCCACATGGTCGCCCAGGGTTGTGCTGCCGTTCCTGGGCAGTTCGCCAAAATAACTGCCGTATAATTGGCTTGCTGCATTTTTTTCAAGCACGATAAAGTAAAAATCCTGCCCGTCGGTTATTTTTTGTAAAATATCATTAGGGTCTTTGGCTGTTACGCTCAAACCTGTAGTACCTGCGTTAGGGTAGCCCTCGCTTATGTTAATACCGCCGCCCCAGCCTGAAACATAAACATTTTCGCAGCGGTCTACAAGAAACGCTACCGGCGAAAGATCCGGTAATGTATCTGCCGCCGAATTTTTGCCAAAATTTACAGAGTATTGTATATCTGCAAGGTTTTGCCCCAGCTTGGTAATATACTGGTGGCCTTTGGGCTGCGAGTTAAAAGCAACATTGCCTGTAAGCGGAAAAGGTCTTGTGGTAGTGCCCATTATATATGGGTAACCAAATTTATCAAGTTGTACGCCGTACAACATATCATCCCCAACCGTACCGATATATACGGTTCGTTTTTGCGTAGTGCCGTCATTGCTGATGACGGTAACATAGCCATCGGCCTTGCCTCCCTGGAAAGATGAGTGTACAATGGAAGGCAGGTTAATATCAGTTTTTTTAAGGTCGCTGCTGTTGGTTGCGCCGCCCACATAAATATCGTTATTCAGCGGGTTTAGCGCAAGTACAAAAGCAGCATCATCGCCATTGCCGCCGAGGTATGAGCTAAAAAGAATGTTCAGGGACGGGTCGGTTTTTATCAGCATACCATCCTGTGCGCCACCTCCAAAAACAGGCTGGAATACCCCTGGTGTTGATAAGAGGTTGTTGGCGGATTTATCTGTAGAGCGTGTGCATGAAGCCAGATAAATGTTGCCGTTGTTATCGGTTATCACTTCACTGCGGGCATCATCGCCATAATTTCTTCGTATACTTACCCCGCCCTGAGACTCTTCCTTGGAGGCAATGTTAACACCATCATTGCCCTTGCCGCCTATTTTGCGGGATGCAACCAGGCCTGTTCCATCGGCGGTAAATTTGGTAATAAAAATATCCCATCCGCCACCCGGACCGAAGGTGGCCGAGGTAACGGGAAAGTCAGGGGATTGCGTCCTGCCGGCTACTATAAGGCTACCGTTGTTGTCAACCACCATACTGTGGGGTTGTTCGTTACCTGTACCTCCCAGGTAAGTAGCAAAAATTTTTGCATTGCCGCGGGGCGATAATTTTATAATAGCTACGTCGTGACCGCTTATTTCCCCGTCCACCGTGGTGCCGCCCCTAAAGTCTGGCTGGTAGGCAGGCCCGTTTGCTGTAGGGTAACCATTGCCAAATGCTATGCCGCCTGCATAAAAATTACCGTCATAATCGTAAGTGGCAGTGTAGCCCCAGTTATCTGAAAGGCTTTTTGTAAGTGACGAAAAAATTAAGGTAGGATCAATAACAAGTGTCGCGTTTTTTGAAAAATTACCTGTTTTAAAATAAACTGTGTTGCCCACTACGTTGAATTTTACGTCAACATTTGTTCTGCCCTCATTATTTAGCTGGTAGGCTACAGGGGAAAGCTCGGTAATATTGCCAACAGAAGTTTTTATAATAAGGTTGCCATTTTTTACGCTTAGGCCATCAACCCCATCAAACTTTAATGAAACCTTGCTTATATCGCCGCCTGGGTTAATAATAATATCATATTTAAGCTGGTTATTATTGGTATAATATCTTACATCTATATTAGGATAGATATCTTTATAGGTCACTGCCTGGAAAAGCCTGCAGTGTGATGCCCATTTGGAAGGATCGTTACCTCTGTAATAATTGTTATACGATTCCAGCATTTTTTCAGGTATAATAACCGGGTTGGGTGATGAGCCGGGGAAGATAACTTCGTAAGCATGAGAGTGCAGCCCGTAGGAGCTTTGGCCTGTGCTATTGTTTTTGCCTTTGCTGCCACCGTTTATTTGCCCTGCGTGATAAGGGTCGCCGCCGCCTGTATTCGTTTTAACGGAGTGGCCGCCGTAATACTCCTCCATAGCCGCAAGTTCTGCTGCGTTATTTACCAGTACCTTGTACCCTTGCTTTTCCAGGAAAAAAGCTGCTGTACACATATCGGTAGCATAGGTAACTTTACTATTCCATTGGCCTTTATTCTCGGTAAATTCAAGGTTTTGGGCCTTTGTAACAGCAGTAAAAAGCAAACACGAAGCTAATAAAACAGTACTGCAGAAAACTTTCAAAGTATAGTTTTTAGAAGTTATCAATTAAACGGTTAAACCGGTTAATTTGTTGTTATGAAATCCTGCTCCATACAGTTTTTCCTTTCTGCGAAAGCAGGTGCATTTTCAAAGGCGCATTTTCGTTGTTAACCAGTTCTTCATCTTTGCTTAAAACGTCTTCGGCAAAATACTTTGCCGTTTCAAGTACCCCTTTATCATTTACGAGGCTGGCAAATTTAAAGTTGGGTATCCCGCTTTGTTTTGTTCCGTCAATTTGTCCTGGTCCTCTTAATTCAAGGTCTTTCTCCGCTATCCTGAAACCGTCATTAGTTGCACATATCGCTTTAAGACGCTCTTTTGCATCGTTACTGAGTTTTGATGAAGTTAAAAGAATGCAAAAGCTTTTTTCACTCCCCCTGCCAACGCGCCCCCGCAACTGGTGGAGTTGCGATAGCCCAAATTTTTCGGCACTTTCAATTACCATAACGGTGGCATTGGGTACATTTACCCCTACCTCTATAACTGTTGTGCTAACCATTATTTGCGTATCGCCTTTTACAAAACGCTGCATATTTATGTCCTTCTGTTCTGCGGGCATCCTGCCGTGTACCATGCTTATACGGTAACGTGGTTCAGGAAAAAAACTTTTCACCTGTTCGTAGCCCTGCATAAGGTCTTCGTAGCTCAGCTTTTCACTTTCCTCAATCAGCGGGTAAATTATGTAAGCCTGTCTGCCCTTTTCAATTTCACCTCGTACAAATTCCATTACCCTCGCCCTGTAAATTTCAAAACGGTGCACGGTGGCAACAGGTTGCCTGCCGGGCGGCAATTCATTCATAATACTGTAATCAAGGTCGCCATAGGCAGTCATAGCAAGCGTGCGTGGTATGGGTGTTGCCGTCATAACCAATATATGTGGCGGAACGGCAGATTTTTTCCAAAGCGCTGCACGCTGCGCTACGCCAAACCTGTGTTGCTCATCTACTATAGCAAGACCAAGGCTTTTAAATTCTACAGTTTCTTCAATTACGGCGTGTGTGCCAACAACTATGGTTACAGTGCCTTCTTTTAGTTCGGCTAAAATGCTTTTTCTCTCCTTGCTCTTTGTGCTGCCGGTAAGCAGTCTTACCTGTACCGGCAAATCCTTCAGCAATGCGGTAATACCATTGTAATGCTGTTGCGCCAATATCTCAGTTGGGGCCATCATACAGCTTTGAAAACCGTTGTCGGCTGCAAGCAGCATGGTTAGCAGGGCAACAATGGTTTTGCCGCTGCCAACATCCCCCTGCAGCAGCCTGTTCATCTGGTGCGGCCGGGCAGTGTCGGCTCTTATTTCCTTCAGCACCTTTTTTTGGGCGCCTGTTAATTCAAAAGGCAGGTACTGGTGGTAAAAAGTATTAAATAAATCTCCTACCGCAGCAAATACAACACCTTTGCTGTAACGGTGCCTGCTGAGTCGTATCATGTTAAGGCGTACCTGTGCAATAAAAAACTCTTCAAATTTAATACGGTTAACAGCTGCTGAATATTCATCCGCAGTGCGTGGAAAATGAACATCGCTTATGGCTTTATAACGGCTTACAAGCCCCAGGCGCTGAACAATATATGCCGGTATATTTTCCGGCACATCTTTTTCTGATAGCTGTACAAGCAGCGCGCTGGTTAATTTACCTATTTGTTTTGCGCCCAGCCCTTTTGCTTTAAGCTTTTCAGTAGTTGGGTAAACTGGTTCAAGATAGCTTTTGCCTTCAATGTTTATTTCTGACAGAAGTTCCATTTCAGGGTGGGTCATCTGCGGTTTGCCATTAAAGAAACCTGTTCTTCCATATACAAGATATACCTGGCCTTCCTTTATTGTTTTTTGCACCCAGTGTATGCCCTGAAACCAGGCCAGTTCCAGTGTGCCGGATTTGTCCTGCAACTGGGCTACAAGCCGGCGTGCATTTTTTTGCCCCAGTATCTCCATGTGTACCAGCTTACCGGCTACCTGTATATAATCAGTTTGCGGGGTTATACTATCAATACTGTCTACTTTGGTTTTATCAATATGCCGGATGGGGAAATGCTCCAGCAGGTCCCGGAAGGTAAAAATGCCCAGCTCTTTACGCAGCATATCGCCCTTAAGCGGGCCTACGCCCTTAAGGTATTCAATTGGTGAGTCAAGTATGGAAGCTGCCTGGTGCAAAAACAATATTGTAAGTAAAATACTTAACACAAATGTAAGGGATGCGCTGAAAGATGAAATTGCATAAACGTAATACTGCCCCGAAGCTACTGTTGCAAATGAAAAGAATTAATGCAGCAACTGTATTTAATTCAAATTATCCTATGACTTTCATCATCTCTTTTTTTGTTTTTTAAAAACAACTTGCAGCAAATTTTCTATAAGTTTTGAAGCGAAGAATAAAGTATTACAGGCTTGTATGGATGAAATACGACCTGCCTGCCGGTCTTTCTGTTTTTTTGGTGGCTCTCCCTTTGTGTATGGGTATAGCGCTTGCATCCGGCGCGCCGTTATATGCAGGTATTCTGTCAGGTATTATCGGTGGCCTGGTGGTATCATTAATCAGCGGGTCACAGCTTGCTGTATCAGGCCCGGCTGCAGGATTAACCACGGTTGTGGCAGCTACCATTTTATCTTCGGGCGATTACCGGGTATTCCTGCTGTCTGTTCTTGTTGCCGGTGCATTCCAGGTAATTATCGGTATTGCTAAGCTGGGAGGTATTGCTAACTATTTTCCTTCCGCAGTTATAAAGGGTATGCTGGCTGCCATAGGCATACTGCTTATTGCCAAGCAAATACCCATAGCAATAGGCTACGACCAACCCGATTTCTGGACAACGGGCTTTTTAAAACTTTTCTCCCGGGGCCAGTTACGCAGCAATTTTTATAACTTTAGCCAGCACTTGACACTGCCCGTGGTTTTTATCACGCTTTTTTCATTGGTGCTTTTTATAGTATTGCAGGAAACCGGCCTGCTTAAGCAGCTTAAAATAATTCCCTTACCGCTTGTTATTGTTATGGCGGGTATTGGCATAAGCCTGCTGTTCTCCCATGTTTGGACACAGTATGCATTAAAGCCGAAGCAACTGGTATCTATACCGCCAAACATTTTTAAAGACATATCATTGCCTGCATTTAATAAATTTTTTTCAAGTACTGAAATTTGGAAGGAGGGGGTTATAATAGGACTGCTGGCCACTTTGGAAACATTATTGTGTATTGAAGCTATTGATAAACTGGATAAACACAACCGCATTACACCGGTAAACAGGGAACTGGTGGCCCAGGGTATTGGCAATATTCTCTGCGGCTTATTAGGTGCTATACCCATTACTGCGGTAATAGTGCGCGGCGCAGCCAATATTGATGCAGGCGCCCGTACAAAACTTTCATCTTTTACGCACGGCCTTTTCCTGCTGCTTACTGTAATACTGGTGCCCTTTGTGCTTAACCTGGTGCCATTTGCTTCTTTATCTGTCATCCTGTTTGTTACAGGTTATAACCTTACCCGCCCGAAACTGTACAGAAATATGTGGAAACTGGGGCCCAAACAGTTTTTGCCTTTTCTCATCACCATCATCTTTATACTGGCTACCGATTTGCTTAAGGGTGTTATTATAGGGTTGCTTATATCCACTTACTTTATTGTGCGAAACAATTTTAAGGCAGAGTACAAAATGAACATATTAATGAGAGAAGGGCAGGAGGTTTGCTATATTAAGCTTAATACCAACGTTACCTTTCTTAATAAGGTAAAGCTGAAAGCCGCTCTTGACGATATACCCGAAAACAGCCTGCTTACTATTGACGGGAGTGAATGCAATTTTATTGATTACGATATTTTGGAAATAATAAGTGAATTTGATAATAAGGCAGCCGACAGGAATATAACCGTGCAACTGCATGGTATTGAGAAAGTGAATGTAAACGCAATTCACTAATCATATCACCCCGTGGTACAAACTTGCAGGTAGCTGCATTTATTTAATGCTGATATTTGCAGGTACACACAGTAAATAAAATGCGTAAAATAATCCTGCAACTTGCGGTTAGCCTTGATAGCTTTATTGAAGGCCCCAATGGAGAGTTTGACTGGTGCTTTACCGACCAGGATTATGGCATGTCTGCGTTTCTTGACAGGGTTGACACTATTTTTACCGGCAGAAAAACATACGAGTTACTGCTGGGCTTGGGCGAACATGGCAAAGCCGCTTTCCCGCCATTAAAATATTACGTATTTTCCCGTACACTTTCCGGTGTTGAAAAGGGCGATTGTTTAGTGAAAGGCGATATTGAGAAAGAAATATTTAATATTAAAAACAGTCCTGGCAAAGATATATGGTTGTTTGGCGGCGCAAACCTTACCTCGTCGCTGATGCAGCTTGGGCTTGTAGATGAAATTGCACTTGCTGTGCATCCTGTGTTGCTGGGCGAAGGCAAACCATTGTTTACAGCCCTGCCTGGCAGGATAAATTTGCAGTTTACTGGTTCAAAGGTATATAGCACCGGGTTGGTTTTTTTAACGTACAGGGTATTGTATAATTAATTAAATTATATTGTTCAAAAAACATGATGAAAAAATTCTTAAACCCTTTGCTGGTAATTTTTGTGCTTACAACCCTGCATGCGGGAGCACAGAAAAAAGATACATCATACGTGTATTTTGACAGCACATTAAAAGTTGTACCTAAGAAAAATGCCATGTGTGTAGAAAAGATAGTTCGCCGTGACGGCCTGTGGTATGTATGGCTCACCTACATATATAAACCCTACACAATTATGACCGGCACTTACAAGGACAGGGAACTGCAAATTGGGGAGGGGCTGTTTCAATATTATATAAACGATACGGTAATAATGCGGGGTAATTACCATGAAGGGCGGCAGGATGGTATCTGGAAAAAATGGACTACTTCGGGGCTGATAACAGATTCAGTAAATTTTGTTAATGGTATTGTACAGGCAGAGGCAAAATTTCAATACCATGTTAATAATCATTTGTGGCGTTTTAGCCTGGTTACCAATGATAATGAAAAAACCACGCGCGTATATGATACTGCCGATGTGCTTATTTCTACCGCCCGTTTTAAAGACGGCGATGGTGAAATGTATTTCTTTTACCCGGGCGGTAGAATAAAAAGTCACTCGGTATATAAAAATAGTGAGCGCATTTTATATGAAGCCTTTGATGAAAAAGGCAGGCGGATATAAACCTGCTTACCTGTTTTTAAAACCCGTATTCGGCCACGTTTTTTAACTCCTCAATATTTTTTAGTGTTACAGGCAATAGCCAGGTTTGTACAAAACCGCTGCCTTCCGGCCCGCCATATAGTTTTACCCAGCTTGTAGCTTTACCTGTTTCATCCCGCATCAGTACAATATCCACAGCATTGTCCGGTTGGCCTAATCTTGATACATACCCCGTTTTCAGCCCCCACTGCACACCTTCTTTAGTGGGCGTTGCAGGGTAATAGCCGTTAAAGGCCCTCGTATCGTTATAGTTATAGTGTATGCCTAATGTGCGTTGTGCTGATGAAAAGTCAAGCCCTGTAACCTGTCTGGTAATAGTATCAACCTGGTAAACGGCAGGGTTCATACCGCAAACTACTATTTTACCACCCGCTTTCAAATACGACAATAT
>DASZUX010000152.1:0-3964 GCA_035547455.1 Chitinophagaceae bacterium | reverse complement strand
CCTGCAAAAATAGCATTACGTGCATATTGTGTAGCGGTAGGTAAAATACTGTAAAACGTATCTTCTTCCACCACGCGAAAGTTTTCTGCAAACAGCGGTTGTATGGCTTTCCACTGGTCATACCGCAGGTTATCAATCAGCACAAAAAAGCAGGGTGTGCCCTTTTCAACCTGCGGCAGTACTTTTTGCTTAATAAGGTTATGGCTCATTACCGGGGCGTTTGCGCCGGGCTTTAGCCAGCCTGCATAATTTTTACTGATAAATTTAAAAAACTCGGTATTGGCTTCCTGCTTTTGTGTTTGAAAAACCTCCCGCATTTCGGGGCTATCGCTTTTTTCCATCTCCAGTTCCCAAAAAACCAGTTTTTTATAAATATCCATCCATTCGTTATAGTCGGGGCTGCTGTTAAGCGCCATAAACAGGTTGCGAAATTGCTGCTGGTAGGCCGTGGTTGTTTTTTCAGCCACCAGTCTTTTGTTGTCTATTATTTTTTTAAGGCTTAGCAAAACCTGGTTAGGGTTTACAGGTTTTAGCAGGTAATCGGTAACCTGGCTGCCAATGGCATCGTCCATCAGGTTCTCCGTTTCGTTTTTAGTAATCAGCACTACCGGTATCTGCCGGTTAACTTCTTTAATTTTCTGCAGCGTTTCAAGGCCGGTAATACCGGGCATGCTTTCATCAAGCAGTACCACGTCAACGGGGCGTTCTTTTACAAAATCTATTGCTTCAAACCCATTAGTTAACGTATGTACTTCATATCCTTTATTTTCAAGAAAAATTTGTTGTGAATGCAGGCTGTCAATTTCATCATCTACCCAAAGTATAGTTGCAATGGCCATGTTTACCTTATTTATTGTTTGCTTTAGTTCAACTATCACCCCCCAATAACGGTTTTACCGGGCAAAATGTTTTAACCAACTAAACTACAAACTATGTGGCACAAACCTTGCACTGGCCGGCAAAGTTGTACCTTTGTGCGCTTTCTTTACAGGATATTTAACAAATTGCCGGTGTATGCCTTTAAGCAGGAGAAAAATAATCAACGATCCCGTGTATGGCTTTATTACTGTTGATAACCCGTTAATACACAGTATTATATCGCACCCTTACTACCAGCGCCTGCGCAGGGTACACCAAATGGCATTTGCGCACCTTGTTTACCCCGGCGCTGTACATACAAGGCTGCATCACTCCCTTGGTGCCTACCACCTTATGTGCCAGGCAGTTAATGAACTTAAGGCAAAAGGGGTAGAAATAACCTATGCCGAAGAAGAAGCGGTAAAAGCAGCCATTTTGCTGCACGATATCGGGCACGGCCCGTTCTCTCACGCGCTGGAAAATATATTGCTGCCGGGTACTAACCACGAGGAGATTGGTTTGCAGATAATGCAGAAAATGAATATTGAGCTTAACGGAAAATTAAGCCTCGCTATTGACATATTTACAGGCCGGTATAACAAGCATTTTTTACACCAGTTAATAAGCAGCCAGCTTGATGTTGACCGTATGGATTACCTGAGCCGGGACAGCTTTTTTACAGGTGTAAGTGAGGGGGTTATAAGCTACGACCGTATTTTAAAAATGCTCGTGGTACATGATGGCGGCCTTATGATTGAAGAAAAAGGCATTTACAGCGTGGAAAAGTTTTTAATAGCCCGGCGCCTTATGTACTGGCAGGTATACCTGCACAAAACGGTATTGGGGGCAGAAAAGATGCTGGTGAAAATAATTGAACGGGTTAAGGAAATATTTAACATTCACAGTGCATCATTACGCGTTTCTGCGCCGTTAGATTACTTTTTTGAAAACTTTACCGGCGTGATGGATGATAAAGCACTGGAACAGTTTTGTTTGCTGGATGATGACGATATAATATTCGGCATAAAACAATGGAGCCGGCACAGCGATACAATTTTGCGCGTGTTATGCACAGGGCTGTTAAACCGGAAGTTGTTTAAATGCAGGCTGCAAAGTGAGCCGTTTGAGGAATATGTAATAGAAGAAAAACGGCAAAAGCTGGCGCAGGCACTTAATATAAGCATACAGGACGCCGCCTACCTGGCCTTTACAGGGGAGGCAACCAATACCACTTACCGCAGTGCAGACGAAAGGATAAACATTCTTTTCAGGGATGGAACGGTGAAAGGAGTATCGCAGGTAGATAACGCGTTAATTGATGAAACAATTTCAATGCCCGTTAAAAAATTCTACATTTGCGAATTGGTTCAGTAACTTTTTGCTAAGAACACACGTTAGGCGGTTAAAAAACTACAAACTATTGATTGATGACAACTTTTACGGCAGCCCAAATTGCCATGCTTATTGAGGGAAAAGTTGAGGGCGATGCATCCGCATCGGTAGGTTCTTTTGGAAAAATTGAAGAAGCGCAGGCGGGCCAGCTTGCTTTTTTGGCCAATCCCAAATATGAAGAACATCTCTATACAACAAGGGCTTCGGTGGTAATTATAAATAATACGCTCGACTTAAAACAGCCTGTTAATGCAGCAATTATACGTGTGCCGGATGCCTACACTGCTTTTGCCACGCTTTTGCACAAATACCAGGAAATGATGACCCAGCAACTGCATGGCATTCAGCAACCTGCTTTTATACATGAAAGTGCAAAACTGGGCAGCAATGTGTTTGTTGCCGCATTTACTTATATAGCTGAAAATGTGCAGGTAGGCAATAATGTAAAATTGTTTCCGGGTGTTTATTTAGGCGCTAATGTAAAAATAGGCGACAATACTATTTTACATGCCGGTGTTAAGGTGTATAATGATTGTGTTATAGGCAGCAACGTAGCAATACACGCAGGCACAGTTATAGGCAGCGATGGTTTTGGCTATGCGCCGCAGGCAGACAGCACTTATAAAAAAGTACCGCAAATTGGCAATGTTGTTATTGAAGATAATGTTGAAATTGGCGCCAATACTGCCATTGACCGTGCTACCATGGGCTCAACCATTATAAAAGCCGGTGCAAAGCTTGATAACCTTATACAGGTGGCCCATAATGTTGAAATTGGCAACAACACTGTTATAGCCGCGCAGGCTGGGGTAAGCGGCAGTACAAAGGTAGGCAGCAATGTAATGATTGGCGGGCAGGCAGGCATAGTGGGGCATATTCAGATTGCCGGCGGAAGTAAAATAAATGCGCAAAGCGGTGTAAGCAAGTCTATTAAAACACCAGGTGCGGCTGTTACCGGCAGCCCGGCTTTTGAATATGCAGCAGCCTTGCGCAGCCAGGCTTTAAACCGCAACCTGCCTGAAATGGAAAAAAGAATTTCGGAACTTGAAAAACTAGTACAGCAATTACTTGCTGAAAAGGCGGTTGTATAACCGTTGTATTTATATTTTTTTTATAAAAACGCGCTTTTTAGCAAAATTTCTTATAAAACTGTTACAAATGGCCCGGCAGGTTAAGCCAATTATAAAATTGTTATTTTTGCCAATCATTTTTATTACTCATTAGCTGAATCATTGCATTCGGCATAAAGTGTGCGATGCCGCTGCAGTCGGTCTCAGTACAGTAGCCGCCACAAACCAAAAACATGAACTCGAACTTTAATCCTGACAAACAGCATACTCTCTCATCCCCGGTAAGCGTTAGCGGTACAGGTTTACATACAGGCGTAATGGTTGACATGTGGTTAAAGCCCGCAAGCCCGGGTTTTGGCATACAGTTTCAGCGTATTGACCTGCCAAACCAGCCGGTAATAAAAGCTGATTGCGACCTTGTTACCGATGTAAGCCGTGGCACCACCCTGCAGGTAGGCGACTGCAAGGTTAGCACGGTGGAGCATATACTGGCTGCCCTTGTTGGAATGGGGGTAGATAATGTGCTGGTAGAAATAAACGGCCCGGAAATACCAATAATTGATGGAAGCAGCCGCCCCTTTACCGAACTTATTGAAGCAGCCGGCGTGCTGGAGCAGGAAGCCGCTAAAAACTGGTACAGCATT
>DASZUX010000151.1:0-13723 GCA_035547455.1 Chitinophagaceae bacterium | reverse complement strand
TAAGCGGTGCGTACCCGTCTGCCTTGTAGGCAGTGTAATAACGCAACTCAATACCTGTTGCCAAAAAAAGATTTTTAAAATAATTACCCTCAAAGGTAAGCCTGTTGCGCGTTACAAAAAATGGGACGTGTACGGGCGATGAACCGGCTACCTGCTGTACATCCACATTGGTGTACCAATTAAAGTGTTTGCCCAGTGCAAACTTTTTTTCCAGGCCAAGATGCAGCAGGTTAAACAGCCCTGATTGTTGTGTGGCCACAAACTCGCTGTTAAAATAGGCATAGTTGCTTATTACATAATATTCGCCGTTAAGCCTCAGCCCTGCTACAGGCAACCATATATCCGCAAAAAGGCGCGCTATATTCTCTTTATTAAAACTACCCTCCGGCAGCGAAGGAAAAGAAGAAATAGTTTCACGAAATACAAATGATGGTGTACGGTTAACATCATTAAACCCAACCTGCAGCGAACCCACTTTTTTACTTAACTCCCGTTTCAAACTTATGTAAGCTGAATAGTCGCCGGTAAAAGGCCCCGCCATATATAGTTGACCGTTGGCCACTACATCCCATTTCTGGTTGCGCGTTCGGTTACGGTATTCAGCTTCTGCATAAATATTTGTATATTTCTTCTCGTAGGGGTCAAATTTTCCCGTCAGCATTTCAATACCCGCACCAAGCTTCAAATATTGGTTAAGGTTCTTTTTTTCAGGAAAAGATATAACGCTTACATCGTTGGTTAGCCGCTGCCATACATCTGTGTAACGCACCGTATCGTTGGTAAGTATATAATTATAAAACCTGCGGTACAGGCTGTCAACAGGGTTATTGTCGTGGAAGGAGTAAGAGTTTTTGCTATATTCAATTGTATGCTGAAACCTTATGCGCGGGTAAAATAGCCGGTAGGTAACAGTATCTTTTACTATGGAGTCTTTTTGCCCCAGGTCATAATATTGCCTGAACAGCAGTATGCTTTCATCGTATGCCGTGCCCGTGGTTAAAGCAGACGTAAAAAAAACATTCTGGTAAGTGTTATTTCCCCCCAGTTTTACCGGCAATTGAAACACGCTGCCCAGCGATGAGCCGGAATTGAGCGTATTCAATTCGTCCTGTGTTTGAAGGCCCCCATTATCAGAGGAGCGCATTTTATTATTAATAAAAATAAAAAAGTTGCCGTAACGCCTGTATTTGCTTATGTAGTTGGAGGTAAGGCGCAGGCTGTTATCGTTGGTGTTTTGGTTCTTTAAGTCACCGCTTGAATTAATAAACTTAAAATCAAAAGCAAAATTAAAATCAGGGTTGCGGTTTTGTGTATGCTGCAATTGAATAAACTGTTCGGTTTTGCTGCCTATAAGATAAGCCAGTTCACTATAAGGCCGTGTGGTTTGATAAAATTTTGAATTTTCAACCGTGTAGGCATACACATCAAAGGCATGAAAACCGGCATCAAAGCCGGGCTTCATATACGGGCTAAAAAGCAGGGAGCGGGCAGGCGTACCAAAGTTACCGAGGTCAACATAGCTGTCAGGCACCGGGTAACGCGTATAAAAGTTGTTGATGGAAGAGTCAAGCCTGTGTATTGCAGACGAATCGTAGTAATGATACGTAAGCGTCATGGAATCTTCCAGCGGGTTGCGGTGTTGCAGGGTGTCGTTACCGCCTTGTTTTTTCATAGGCTTTCCCTGGCTGTCAAACCCAACCTGGTTTAACACATTATTGCGAACCTGTGCATGCAGGGCTGCTGCACACACTGTTACCAGTAATATAAATGCAATACTATGTTTCAGTAAATGTCTCAAATACATGTAAACTGCCCCGGTGCAAAGTAAACTGAAAGCTGTGAATGAAAATATAAATCATTTATATAAAACACCCCTGCTGCTTCATTGCCGCTGTTAAAATTACAGCAGCCCCACCATCTCCTTAAACAATAACCCAAGTTTTGGTTCGGCTTCCTTTGCCAGTGCAAGCACTTCTTCATGAGTCATCGTGTTCTCTTCTTCGCGTATGCCCATATTTGTTATCACACTTACGCCAAATACTTTTAGTCCTGCATGCACCGCTGTTATTATCTCCTGTATTGTGCTCATGCCTACAGCATCGCCTCCCAGTATTTTTATAAGCTTATATTCCGCCCTTGTTTCAAACGATGGGCCGGTAAGGCCCGTGTACACACCCTCTTTCAGGTCAAAGCCGTACTTTACCCCAACCTCCTTTGCTTTTGCAATCAACCCTTTATCATACGGCTCGCTCATATCAGGAAAACGGGTACCAATCTCTTCATCATTCGGCCCAACAAGCGGGTTTGGCACAAAAAGGCTTATATGGTCGCGTATAATCATCAGGTCACCCACTTTAAAGCTTGTATTGGTGCCGCCGGCTGCGTTTGATACCAGCAATGTATGCACGCCAAGCATCTTCATCACCCTTACCGGGTAAGCAATTTGCTTAGGAGTATAGCCTTCATAAAAGTGAAACCGGCCCTGCATAACAACAACTTTTTTTCCATTCAATTCCCCAAATATCAGTTTACCCCCGTGGCCCTGCACTGTTGATATGGGGAAATGCGGTATCTCCCGGTAGGGTATCTCCTGCTCCACGGCAATTTCCGATACAAGGTTCCCCAAACCACTGCCTAATATTATACCTGCTGTTGGCGCATTTGCATACTTACTTTTTATAAAACCTGTAGTTTCTGCCAGTTGCTGCATTACGGCTGCGGACATAAAGATTGTATTTGTTTGATATAATATTTAACAATTAAAAAAGTGCGCAAATATACAGCATGCTTGCCGCCTGCCCATTTAATACGTATTTTAGCAATACATTTTACAGCAGGGCGTTGATATAGAAAAGGATTTTTTTATAATAAAGGACGGGAAATTTATTTATGAGAACTCTCCTGGCATTGGTGTTTTGTGTATCAGCCATGGCTAACCTGCATGCGCAATTATGCCAGGGCAGCCTTGGCGACCCGGTGGTAAAAGTTACTTTCGGCGCAGGCGTCAACCCCGGCCCGGCCCTGCAGGCCAACAGCACCCGTTACCAGTATGTTGCAACAGACTGCCCCAATGACGGCTTTTATACCATACGCAGCAAAACAAATGATTGTTTTGGAGATACATGGAATTTTCTTGACAACGACCACACCGGCGACGCAAACGGCTATTTTATGCTGGTAAATGCCTCCATTGAGCCGAGTGATTTTTATGTAACCACTGTTAAAGGTCTCTGCCCCGGCACTACGTACGAATTTGCCGCATGGGTAACCAATATGCTGCGCAGTTATGCCTGCGGTGGTGCAGGCATAAAGCCCAACATAACTTTCACTATTGAATCGCCCCGGGGCGACATACTGGGTAAATACGAGACTGGTGATATTGAACCGGCTAAAACCGGCTCGGGCGCAGGTGTGTGGAAGCAGTACGGCCTTTATTTTACCACCCCAACCGGCACGCCCGACGTGGTGGTGCGTATGCGCAATAACGCCCCCGGCGGCTGCGGCAACGACCTTGCGCTTGATGATATTACTTTTCGTCCCTGCGGCCCTAAGCTTGAGGCATCCATTGTTAACCTGCCCGCAGATACGGCCGATGCCTGTTTTGGCCAGGACAATGCTTATACGCTTTCAATTAATATGTCTGCCGGGTTCAACAGCCCGGTTTACCAGTGGCAAACAAGTACTGACGGCGGAGTTACGTGGAATGATATTGCCAATGCCCAAAGCCTTGTGTACAATAAGCCGCAAACGCCTGCCGTTGGCCAATACCTGTATCGTATGAGTGCGGCCGAAAATGGCAACATGGGCAACGGCGCCTGCCGTATAAACTCCGGCATAGTAGCAGTAAATGTAAACCCGCTGCCGCAAATAAATGTGTCAAAGCAATATAGCCTTTGCACAAACGACACCTTAATATTGGCCGCCTCGGGGGGAGCGACATATAATTGGCTTGGGCCTAATAGCTTTAGTTCCGCTGATTCAGTAATTACTGTACTCAATCCCCCTGCCTCTTACTCCGGTAATTATTACGTGCAGGCAGTATCGGGTAAGGATTGTTCCAGTTACGACACCATTGCAGTTACCGTCTTCCAGGCAGCAGTGGCTACAGCCGGTAACGACGTGTCTATATGCGAAGGCAGCAGCACACAGCTAACTGGCGGCGGCGGCCTTACCTATAGCTGGTCCCCGGCAACAGGATTGTCCTCTCCTGCTATATATAACCCCGTAGCGAGCCCTTCAGATTCAACATTGTACATATTAACGGTTACAGATGCCAATAATTGTGTGGTGAAAGACTCTGTTGCAGTAAACGTTTTAAAAAAACCACGGGCCAATGCAGGTACAGATAAAATAATACTGGAAGGAGAAACAGTTAAATTGGACGGCAGTGCTGCGGGAACTAATGTAGTATATGCATGGAGGCCGCCGTATAACCTGGACAATGAAAGCAGCCTGCAGCCGCTTGCCAGCCCGTTACATGATACTACTTATACCCTCACGGTTACCTCGCTGGCAGGCTGCGGCATTGCAACAGACGATGTGTTTGTGCGTGTACTTGAGAAATTGCAGGTACCCAACGCTTTTTCTCCTAACGGCGATGGCATTAATGACACATGGAACATTCAAAAGCTTATTACTTACCCGGAAGCAGATATATATGTTTTTAACCGCTTTGGCCAGGTGGTTTATCATAGCCGGGGGTACAGCAAACCATGGGATGGCACTTTTAAAGGCGCCTTGCTGCCTTTTGGCACTTATTACTACATGATTGATTTAAAAAACGGCTTGCCCAAACTAAGCGGGTGGCTGCAAATATTACGGTAATAACTTTTATTATTGTACCTGTTGTTTCATCCAGGCAAACATCTTTTCATTGGCAAGCCTTCCCAGTTTTGTGGGAAATATATTAAGGCCATGCGGGCATTCAGGATACACGGCCAGGTATGTTTTATTACCCGCATTGCGCCAACGGCTTTCCATAAAGTAAGTATCATCCAGCAGCGGGTCGGCAGTGCCTGCCATAAAGTATGCAGGCGGCAAACCCCTTAGGTCGGCAAACAAAGGGGAATATTGCGGCTGCTCTAATTTATCGGTGCTCCATCCGCCGAATACCAGTTTAAAATTCTCCGCAAGGCCCGTCTTGCTTAATATCAGTGTGGTATCACTTGCCTGCCGCTCAGATGGTGTGCCGCCCAAATCAAAACAACCATACTGCAGGTTTATACCCACCATCTTACTACCCGCGCCAAGACTGTCGCGCATATAAATGGCCATCAGGGCCGCTAAATGCGCTCCGGCAGATTGGCCGGTCAACATAAGTTTATCTGTCCCAAACGCCGCTTTTGCGTTATTTACCAGCCATCTTGCCGCGGTCTTGCAATCGGCAATACAGGCGGGGAACGGCGCTTCAGGCGCCAGGCGGTAATCTACGCTCACAATGGCAACGTGGCAGGCGGTGGCCATCAGGTTATTAAACGCATCGTCGCTTGCAGCAATACCCTGTATCCATCCTCCGCCGTGTATGTCAAGCACAACGGCCTTTATAGTATCCGGTTTAAAAATCCGCAATGGAATTTCTCCTTCCGGGCCTGCAATGTTTTTAATTACGGGCTGTATGCCGGTGCTTTTTGTAATAAACGCCTTCATGGCGTTGCGTGAGGCTTCAAGGCCTTCCTTTGTAAGCAGCGAGGCAGGTTTTTTACCGCTGCTGATAAATTTGTTAAAAGCCCTTACTTCAGGCATATATGCTGTGTAATCTTCTCCCGCATTTGACTGCTGGGCAAATATGAATTGGGGGGCGATGACTATTGCAAGTAAAAGCAGGTAAATATTTTTCATACAGCGGTTTGTTTGGCATACTAAAAATAGCATTTATGACAGGCTGCCCATCCTGTGCCGTGATGGTGAATTACCCGGTGCAATATGTTAGGCGTATAATGTTTTTAATTAACCCTTTTAAAATTATCCTTTATGCTAAAAGTGTAGGGCTGTTTATCGTTGTTCAACCACTATACAGGGTAACAAAAGCCCGATTTTTTCATTTAATAGTGCCCCCTTATTTTTATGGGCAAAATGCAACCTCTAAAATATGCCCAGCCCCTCAACAGTAAATCTTTTAAAGGAAATACAAAGCAGTGAAATTGAAACTGTTTATATACATGTTACAAACAAAGCCGTTGAATGGGCTGTGGCCGGTTTTATAGATACAGCCAACAGGCTGCTGGAAAAGCTTTGGAGTTTCGGCACACCTCACTCAGGTCATTTATGGGTACCAGACCAGGGCTTTATAGTTATGTGGCGCCTGTCAGGCAAAAAACCTGCAAATGTTCCTTTTGAAGAACACGATATTACACAAATTGAAAAAATAAATTATGACGGACTGTTTCTAAATGAGGTAATGAAAGAACTGCCGCCTCTGCAAACCGCCGACCCCGATGCAATAAAAAATTACCTTATAGGTGCCGGGCAACGCATTGACGAGCATGCTCATAAGGTTGACATAGAAGAACGGCTTGAACATTATGAGAAACAATTAAATTCGCCTGGTATTGGTGGGTACTGGTATTTTCAGCCAGCCACCTGCGGCGCCATTCTTGCTGCACGGCATGGTGATATAAAAAAGGCAGAACATTTTATTACCCTTTGGGGTAAAGGGTACGCCGATAACTGGGCTAATTATACACCGGCTTACCTTATGCGCGATACAGCCACTGCAAAAATTTTATTAACAGGCATTCTTGCACCCGTATTTGGCATTACGACAGCAACCTGCAAACAGGAATATGACGCCATTGCACAGGCGCTGGATAGCCGTTATGCAACCGGGCGCACCCTTGTATATGATAACCTTACCTGGAAAGAGTTATTAAAAAAAATCTCTGTGCTTGCCATACAGCAGCAATCCAATGATTTTGACGAAGAGATGCTGGAAGCAGGGTGGCTGGGTATGCAACCTGCCGGCAAAGAAGATATAGAAGCCGCTGAAAAAAGCTTGGGCATACAGTTGCCGGAAGATTATAAGCAATTCCTGTTAATCTCAAACGGTTTTGCATCAATATCATCTACGGATGTTTTTTTAGCGCAGGTGGAAGATATACAGTGGTTCAGGGATTTTAACCCCAGCCTGGTGGATGGCTGGAGTGAAACACATAGCGAATATGACCCGGCATATAACACGCCATTTAAAAACAGCATTATTATAGGCGGTATGCACGACGAGCAGCAGCTATTGCTGGTGCCGGTAGACAATGGCGTATGGGAATGCTGGTTTTTTGCATTCTGGATACCGGGAGAAGATAAATTCCCATCCCTCCGGTACTACATGGAAGAGAGGCTGCAAAGGCTGGAAGAAGGATTTTACGCGGGCTGACAACATTACTGCCCCGCAGGGAACAAAGCGCTGAAGTGAGTGACACAACATAAGCCCTATAGCAATACAACTGCCGGCCGCCATATTATAAACTAACCACCCGCATTTTTAACCGAATCAACTATCTTCGCCCTCAAATTAATCTTATGAACCTTCACGAATACCAGGCTAAGGAATTATTGAAGAAATACAATGTTCCCGTACAGGAGGGCATTGCAGTAGATACGGTAATGGCTGCAGAAGAAGCGTACCGCCAGATTAAAACACAAACCAATAACAATTTTGCAGTGGTTAAAGCGCAGATACATGCCGGCGGCCGCGGTAAAGGCAAAATTGAAGGAACGGAGCAGCGCGGCGTTGCTGTTGGCAAAAGCATTGAAGACATAAGCACTATTGCAAAAAATATACTCGGGCATACGCTGGTTACCATTCAAACGGGGCCTGCCGGTAAAAAGGTGAACAAGATTTTAATTGCGCAGGACGTGTACTACCCTGGCGATAAACCCACTAAGGAATTTTACCTTTCTATATTGTTAGACCGCGCCAAAGGCCAGAACGTGGTTATGTACAGTACCGAGGGCGGTGTGGATATTGAAACCGTGGCGCACGATACACCTGAAAAAATTCATAAGGAATGGGTGCACCCCAGCGGTGGCCTGCAGGCTTTCCAGGCCAGGAAGATTGCTTTTAACCTGGGGCTTAGCGGGGAAGCGTTTAAAAACTGCGTAAAGTTTGTTACTAACCTGTACAACGCCTATACAGGCCTTGATTGCAGCATGCTTGAAATTAACCCGCTGTTTAAAACCAGCGACGACAAAATAATTGCCGTTGACTGCAAGATGAACCTGGACGAGAACAGCCTGATGCGCCACCCTGATTTGGCGGCTATGCGCGATATTACTGAAGAAGACCCTACCGAAGTGGAAGCCGGCCAATATAACCTGAACTTTGTTAAATTAGACGGCAACGTGGGCTGTATGGTAAACGGAGCCGGCCTGGCTATGGCTACCATGGATATGATTAAACTTAGCGGTGGTGAGCCTGCCAACTTTTTGGACGTAGGCGGTACTGCTAATGCGCAAACGGTAGAAGCAGGTTTCAGGATTATTATGAAAGACCCGAACGTAAAAGCAATACTCATTAACATATTTGGCGGTATTGTGCGTTGCGACCGTGTGGCTGCGGGTGTTATTGAAGCCTACAATAAATTGGGCAACATTAACATACCCATTATTGTGCGCCTGCAGGGTACCAACGCTGCCGAAGCCAAAAAGCTTATTGATGAAAGCGGCCTTAAAGTGGAAAGCGCCATACTGCTGAGCGAAGCAGCCGATTTGGTGAAGAAAGCGGTAGCGTAAAGGCGAAGTATGAATAATAAATCATTTAGGAAAACGCTTACATCTGTGAGCGTTTTTTATTTATATAATTTAGACATAATTATAAAAACAACCCTATTTCTTTTTGTGGCTATCCTTATTATAAGTGCCGCAGTAAAAACCGCCAGGTAATGTTGAAGACTTTAAACCTGTACTCTCCAAATCGGCTGGTGATACCTTATATATCTATAATACTGCTGCTGTGTTTTACTATCCTGACTCCTCTAAAGCAGAACAAAGAAAAAAAGAGCTTGGGGAAGATACTTTTTATATTGGGTATGATGATGCTTATTATATGTATGAGTCACATGAATTCTTAAAGGGTGTAAGGGCGAATATTATTGACGCGAAGAATGTAAAATTTCTTTCATTAATAAAGGCAGATAAATCCACCTCAAACATAAAACTTGATACTATTCGGGAATTATGGGGGCTTTATTTGTTCAATCCAAAGAAAGAGCCCAAAGCTGTTGATATAACCATGATAAAAGATGAGTACCATAATTATTACAAATAACCGTGTGTGGCTACCCACTACTTCTTTTATAATTAATCACGCATTACTAATTAACCTGCATACCTTAGCTTATGCAAAACCTGCAAATAGCCACCGCGCAGTTTGAACACAAAAGCGGGGATAAACAGTACAATTTAAGCGTAATTGATAAAATAGCCGGCGAAGCCGCTGCCAAAGGCGCACAGGTAATAGCCTTTCACGAATGCTGCATTTCGGGCTACACCTTTGCACGAACGCTTTCCAAAGAGCAAATGCTGCAACTGGCAGAATTGATACCCGGCGGGGAAAGCATACAACGGCTAACGGCCATTGCGGCTGCGCATAACATTACCATACTGGCAGGCTTATTTGAAAAAGACGGGCAGGATAACTTATATAAACCGTATGTATGTGTTGACAAAACGGGCCTGGTTGCAAAATTCCGTAAGCTGCACCCGTTTATTAACCCACACCTTACACCCGGCAATGAGTATTGCGTGTTTGATATACACGGCTGGAAATGCGGTATATTGATTTGTTACGACAATAACATTATTGAAAACGTGCGCGCCACCAATTTGCTGGGCGCTGATATTATTTTTATGCCTCACGTAACCATGTGCACGCCCAGTACCAGGCCCGGCGCGGGTTTTGTTGACCCGAAACTTTGGGAGAACAGGTATGAAGACCCTACCAGCCTGCGCCTTGAATTTGACGGTATGAAAGGGCGTGACTGGCTGATGAAGTGGCTGCCATCCCGCGCGTATGACAATGGCTGCTATGTGGTATTCTCCAACGCCATCGGCATGGATGACGACCAGTTAAAAAACGGCTGCAGTATGATAATAGACCCCTTTGGGGATATAATAGCTGAATGCCGCACCTTGGGGGATGATTTTATTATTGCCTCCATCACACCTTCAAAACTCACAGATGCGGGCGGTTACCGTTACAAAAAGGCGCGCCGGCCGGAGTTGTACAGGAATATTATCGGGCAGGAGCATAAAAGTGAACAGAAAGTAGTGTGGCTTACAGAAAATAAGCAGTAGTAATAAAAAGGCGCCCCTTTTTCAGGAACGCCTTTACCGTATAATAAAAATCAAACCCTGTAGTTATTTTGTATATAGGTTGCTGTTGTTGCGGTAATCTGAGGCTGAGTTGGTTAACCAATCGGTATAACTTGTGCCGCCACTCTTTGCCCAGTCTAAAAAGTGCAGGTAAGCATCACTTATCTTCACACCTTCAAGCGGGTAAGTAAACTGTGTGGTGAAGCTGATAGCCCAGGGCCAGTTGCTTTTTGACACATAGTATATGCCTGAAGCTGGCACTGAAGCATCATCACCGGTAGCCAAAAGTTTGGCATTCGCTTTATCAGTAGGTGCATTACCCGGCAGGTGCACTTCATACTCCCTGCGCATATTGCTGATGAGGAAGGGATTAAATGGCGCAGAGCCAAGCGTGCTGCTGCTGATGGGCGAGGTAAACTGCAGGTACACATGCGCTGTATCGCCTGTTACTTTAGGCAGTTCGTTTTTTGTATTTATAAAATATGCCCCGGCATAATTATTAATAAGGTCCTGGTGATTATCAAAAGGTATAATTACTGCCTTTGATTGCCCTGCTTCAACCCCATTTGCTGCCGTAGTAATATAATTGCTCTTAAGCTTTTGGCCCGTTACACTTTTAACAAGATTGGCTGCAAAAGGAAACTGTACCCCAAAACCATTCTGGAAACTGGCGCCGGCTGCCTGTACTGCATAGTCGCCATACACTTCAACAACGTTGTTTGATGCATTGCTTACAAACTTGTAGCGGTAGTTTACTACAAGATCATTCATGTCATAGTCGCCTGTTGAAGGCCAAAGATCTTCAAAAGCCAGGGTGGCATAGCTGTTCTGAGAGGGGTAGTAATTATCGTACGCGCGGGCAGCATCTTTGGGGTATTGGTCAAACACATCAGAAACACCGTCGCCGTCAGTATCAATCGGCTTATCAATCGGTTCAACACCCGCGTTTGAAATACCTGTTACCGGGTTGGAGGTAGCGTAAAAAACTATGTCATTAAAATCATTATCCCCATCCGGGCGTTGTAGATCTTCAAAACCTACAAGGTACAATTCGTCTGTACCATCATACAGTAATACGCTGTGCTTTTTATAGCTGCTGTTATCCTCGGGATTGAGTTTGGTATCAGAATAAAATTTAGTAGCAGATGTATTAATCGAACTATTGGACTCCCATGCATCCTGGAAGAGCACAAAACCAATAGATGTACCGGCATCAAAAGTACCGAGCTTTATTTTATCGCCTGAGCGCATAGTTCCGCCGCTGCCATATAAAGAAGCATTGGGCAATGCCACATATACGGTTGATATATCAGATGGGCTTTGCGGTGGGTTATTGGTGGGATAGGTATAATAACCAAGTGAATTGGCATACCCCGCACCTTCCGACACAAATGTTATCCATACATCAGATTTTTCAGTAACATTAACAGTACCGGTAGCAGCGTCTGTAAGGTACTGGGGGTGGGTAGTAGTAAGGGGGATGCCTTCCGGCAAAGAAGCGTTTATGTATGAAAGCAGGGTGCTGCTTATTACATCTGGGGTTACAAGGTATTTGGGCCTGCCATAATGGTCTGTGTTACCCATACTTACGTAGTTGGTTGTGGGTAAAAATGAGTTGGAAACAGGCATGCCTGCATGCCCGCGGGCTACCATAAGGTTGGGCACTACATTGCCCCCTATGCCGTCTGTGCCGCCAAGCGTAACATCCAGCGACGTGCCGTTAATATATGCTTTTGCATTTTGTGGCAGGCTGGTATATTTTGCATCAACCAATACAGTATCTAATGTTGCGGCAACAGCCAGCGAGGCTTTTACATAACCATTTTTGTCGCTAAGGCCCGTAAACAGCGCCGCACCAGGCTGGGCATTTCCGTTGTCCTGTATTGTTACAGCAGCATCATATATGCTTACGGGAACACCTGCAATGGGTGTGTTATCAGGCGCCAGTAACTGTATATTTACCGATACGGTTTTGGCAGTAGAAAAAGTAAACCCGTCCGGGGCAATTTTTTCTACGTTTCCGGTGTTGCCGCCGGTATTTCCGCCAGCGGGCTGGTCTCCGGCTTTTTTACAGGAAAAAGCAAGTGCAAGAACAAACAAACACAGGGTGAAGATTTGATTTTTCATACAGATAAATTTTTATAACGATGGAACAAAATTACCCGGCCATACAGGTAGCAAACCCACACTGGCCTTTAATAAAAAATGATAATTTTTCGCATGGTTAAAACAATATTTAAGACATATTAAAGAAGGCTTAATATTATTCTGCTTAAATTGTTTTTTAACAACACGGGCAAGGATGCCGGTTGGCGCAATACCGGTAAATAAAATATCCCGTACCTTATGCCATAAAATAAACTGCAGCAACCTGCAGCAATAAAACAAATCGCCATAAAACATATAATAAACAGGGATATAATAAATAACTGGACGGTTACCGGGTGATAACAACTTGAAAATAACAAGCAATGCCTCCCGGGTTATAGATACGGGTATTTTGCACATATACGGATATTGGATAATTGTACTGTAAATGTATATAATAAAATATTTATACGCAAAACAGGTTTATAAAACTCTTTTTATCCCCGGTTTGCAACCGTATAATACCATTATATTTGGGCACTGATAATAAGGCGGTAAACACATGAGTACTTCAAAAAAAATATGGCTGTTCTGCATAATAAGTGCAGTATTGGTGGGAGCTGACAGGCTTACTAAAATATGGGCAAAAGAATACCTGCAGTACACTCAACCCAAAAGTTACCTGGGCGATACGTTTCGCTTTGGGTATGCAGAAAATACCGGGGCGTTTTTAAGTTTTGGTTCAGACTGGTCGCCCACTGTAAGTTTCTGGGTGTTTGGGGTGGTTCCGCTGCTTTTGTTAGTTGGCTTTTTTATTTATTGTGTAAAAAATGCCAGCCGCCTGCCTTTTGGCAGGCTTATGCCCTTTGCACTTATTTTTGCCGGTGGCACCGGCAATATTATTGACAGGCTTTTATATGACAGGCATGTTACCGATTTTATGAATGTGGGTATTGGCGAGAGCTTTCGCTCAGGCATTTTTAACGTTGCTGATATGTGCGTTACTGCCGCGGTAATAATACTTGTTTTCCAAAGCTTTAAAAAAGACAAAGAAACTGTTGCCACTACATAATTGCCGGGCATTTTTAACCACGCTCATTTCCCCGCTTCTAAGCTATAATGTACAGGTGTTTAATGTTTTATGCAGCACTTGTAACAAACAATTATTTATTCCGCCTTCCTTTATCCTTTAACATCGCCGGGGGCAAATTGGCATAATATTTCCTGCATATTTATTTCATTAAACTAAGTCATCATGGAAAACACAAAAAACCACGGTTCACAGGGCCATAATCAAACCAGTGGCGCTGAAACAGAAACCACGGAA
>DASZUX010000150.1:0-3685 GCA_035547455.1 Chitinophagaceae bacterium | reverse complement strand
CAGCTTACCACTACCCTGCTTTGCGCTTCACCCAGCCAAAAAGCATCGAGCCTCCCTTCTGTTGCGGCTGATACATCAAAACCGAGGCTGCGGTTAAAACCTTTTTCAAGTAATGTAACAATTAAACCTCCTTCGCTTATGTCGTGGGCACTTTGCAGCAGCCCCTCTTTAATAAGTGACAAAATAAATTTTTGCAGGCCAAACTCTTCTTCCAGTTCAAAATATGGTGCAGGCGAAAAAGCAATACCTCTTATTTTATGCAGGTACTCTGAGGAGGCAATGTCCTCCTGTTGTCCGCCTACCAGTAATATTATGTCGCCTGGGGCTTTATAGTCAAGTGTCGTACGCGTTTTAAAATCATCCACAATACCAACCATGCCAATGGTAGGTGTCGGGTACACCGGCCCTTCTGGGTTTTGATTGTAAAAACTAACGTTGCCGCCAGTTACCGGGGTATTGAATTTGCGGCACGCATCGCCCATGCCTTTTACAGCTTCTACAAACTGGTAATATACTTCCGGGTTATACGGGTTACCAAAATTAAGGCAGTTGGTAACGCCAATAGGTTCGGCACCGCTGCACACAATATTACGGGCAGCTTCCGCTACTGCTATCATTGCGCCTTTGTATGGGTCGGCATATACGTAACGGCCATTACAATCTGTAGTAACAGCAAGCGCTTTGCCTGTGCCATGCGCCAGCACTATCGCAGCATCGCTGGGGGCATTAGTACTTGCATTGGCTGCGCCTACTGTACTGTCGTACTGCACGGTAACCCATTTTTTGCTGGCAATATTAGGTATCTGGATTATTTGCTCCGCCACTTCTTTTAACTCACTGTCGCCTGCTATATCTGCCACATCGGCTGTTGAAAATGCCTTAATTTGTTCCAGGTAGGCCGGAGCCCTAAACTCGCGGGTATATTGGGGGGCACCACCACCAAGCACCAGTTCCTTTGCAGGTATTTCAGCCTCAAGTTCGCCGTGCATATAAAACCTGAGCAACCCATCGCCTGTTACATGACCAATTTCGCTGCATGGTAAATCCCATTTCTCAAAAATCTTTAATACAGCTTCTTCCTTCCCTTTTTCTACCACAATCAGCATCCTTTCCTGGCTTTCGCTCAGCAAAAGCTCCCAGGCTTTCATATTTTTCTGGCGTGTAGGCACCTTGTCAAGGTCTATATGCATTCCTACTTCACCTTTCGCGCTCATCTCCGCGGTTGAACAAATTATACCTGCAGCGCCCATATCCTGCATACCTACTACGGC
Source organism: Chitinophagaceae bacterium (assembly GCA_035547455.1). Lineage (GTDB taxonomy): Bacteria > Bacteroidota > Bacteroidia > Chitinophagales > Chitinophagaceae > JABDFW01. The sequence continues at coordinate 2,414 of DASZUX010000150.1, read as the reverse complement.
GCCTGTTTCAATTACTTCAAGGCAGGCTTCCAGCAGCTTTTTTTCCTGGAAAGGATCCCCCACCTGTACTGCCGGTAACTCCTCCACGCTCTCCTCTGTAATATTGGCCGATGCAAATGACGCCCCGCCAATGCCATCTTTTCCTGTGGCGCTGCCTACAAAAAACACCGGGTTACCAAGTCCTTTGGCAGTAGCGCTTATGGTTTTGCCCACCTGCACTATACCAACGCTCATAGCATTTACAAGGGGGTTGGTATGGTAACAGTCTTCAAAATATATTTCGCCGGCCACAGTGGGTACGCCAAAGCAATTGCCATAATGGCCTATGCCTTTTACTACACCGCTTAACAGGCGCTGGGTTTTTTTATCAGTAAGCTTGCCAAACCGGAGGCTGTTGAGCGATGCTATGGGCCTTGCACCCATTGTAAAAATATCGCGCTGTATGCCACCCACACCTGTTGCTGCGCCCTGGAAGGGCTCAATAGCGCTTGGGTGGTTATGGCTTTCAATTTTAAATACTACGCCAAAGCCATTGCCCATGTCCATTAAACCGGCGTTTTCCTCCCCTGCTTCTACCAGCATGCGGCCACCACTGCGTGGCAGTGTTTTAAGCCATTTAATGGAGTTTTTATAGCTGCAGTGCTCGCTCCACATGCCGCTAAATGCGCATAACTCAGTAAAGTTGGGTGTACGGCCAAGCTTTTGTTTTATAAGTTCAAATTCTTCTGCTGTAATACGAAGTTCCTGTGCGGTTTTTACGGTAATTTCCATCGTTCGGTGATAGTTGAGATATACAGGCTGTATAACACACAGCCATTAATTGCCGCAAAGGTAATAAAGTACAGGCAGAGGCAGAAAAGAAGATAACAGGCAGTTTTTAACAATCGCATGAATACTATTGATGCAACTGCTTAAAATTGAATGGTTTATATTTATTAGCAAGGGCGCTTACAGCACTATTTAGTTTTGGCGGGTTGCGCAAAACCACCAGCTTGTCAGCCGGCGCTTTTTGTATTGCTTTGGCTGTAGAATCTACCGCACCCCTGGATGTATCAATTACAGCAAGCACCTGCTTTGAGCCTGTATCAGCCCCCGTGTTTTTAGTTTCAGCAGGCGACACGGTTACCTGAGATAAAAATTCGCGCAACTGGGTTTGCTGCTGCGCCATGTTATTTATAAAAGTGGTGCATAAGTAACGCAGGCTATCGTTGCAGGGATCATTGTTGCTTAAAATAAAAACTGTTTTAAAAGAGTTTTGAATAAAAATGTTCTCCTGGTCTAACTGCTCAGCAAGGTTACGGGCATCATTTTTTACACCAATGCCTACGGTGGAAGTGCCGGTATCTTTTGCTATATTATCAAGAACGCCCGAAGCCATTTGAAGGGAGATGGTATAATTGTTTGTAACAAGGGAGAATGCTGCATCAGGTTTTTTATAGCGGTAAACCGTTTTGCCGCTGCACTGTACAGCCTCTGTGGCATCTGCCGGGGAGGGTACTACGTATATTACAATCATATAAACAAGCACGGCAAAAATAGCCACACCTATAAGCCAGTATATTGGTTTTTTCATAACATGGGTTTAAAGAGAAGGAATTGTATTGTTTTTTCCGGCGACCCCCTGCAACCATGGCCTTATTCCTGTTTTTTGCCGAAATTAAGCCGCCCTGAAGTTTTTTTAAAGGTAAAAAATCACTGTTACCTTTTGTGATTTTTCTGCTTTTTTAATAACTATCAAACAGTTATTATGCTGCAGATGGTAAGGCTATGGTTTTATGCCTGAAATTTTTTTTTCTGTTATACATAAGGTTGCTACATTGTTGGCAAACTTGCTTTTTTTGACTGTATTAATTTTTATACTATACCTGCTGGCCTTTTGCTGGCTTATAACCCGCATAAAATTTTTTACAAACTCAGCATTACCAAAAAAGATATTGGTAGGGCTGTTTGTTTGCAAAATTGCTGCCGGTGCTGTTTATGCATGGTTTTATGCTTTACCCCAGTACATTGAAGGCAGCGATACCTGGCGCTTTTTTGAAGCAAGCAAAACCGAAACTGATTTTTTACTAACTAATCCATGGGGGTTTATAAAAGATATTTTTCATTATGGTTATAAAAACGCGGGCAATCTTTTTTACGGGCAAAACAGCTATTGGAACGATTTAAAAAGCAATGTTGTTATAAAGCTGCTGGCCATTTGCAATGTGTTTACTTTTAAAAATTATTATTGCAACATCATATTATTCAATTTCCTGTTCTTTTTTGGGCCGGTAGCCTTTTACCGGGTAATGAACCAGGTGTTCGCAGGCAAGATGCTGCTTATGGTAATAGCCATATTCCTGCTGCCATCGTTTATGTTCTGGTGCAGCGGCATTCATAAAGACGGGCTTTTGTTTATGGCCCTTGCCTTAATG
>DASZUX010000149.1:0-4285 GCA_035547455.1 Chitinophagaceae bacterium | reverse complement strand
ATCAAACTGGCTGCCGTGCAGGCTGCAGTTAAACCCGTTGCCTGTAACAGTTAGCTGGTTTTCCTGGTGTGTACACTGCATCAGCAATGCACGGTAGGTATTATCCTCTTTTTTTTCTACTGCCACATCATAGTACCACCCAGCAGGTCTTATTATTTGCAGGGGCGATTTGTCAAATAAGTTTAATGGCACCTGCAGTTGTTTGTTTACTATGGTGGTTTTATACACTGCCAGCGATGCAGCAGGGCTGCAGCCTGTAAGCCGGGGCCGCGCAAAACCAGCGGCCCCCAGTACACATATATTACACGATGCTTTTAAAAACTCTCTGCGTTGCATATTGATTTGGTTATAGATTCATCGCATCAGCATGCTGCTTATATTATTAACCATATTTAGTTTAATTTTATAATTACACTTCAGCGCTGCTATATTTTATTTTTTCTGCTACGCCGGTTATAACCTTAACAATAGGCCCATCGCTTAAAATGAATATCCAATGCCAATATTCAAAAACTGGTTTGACTGTTTGTAGGGCAAGGCATTGGGTGCAGGGTTAATAACCAGTTCAGGATTTTGAGGCCCTGTGTGCATTAGCCTTACATCAGCCTTAATTACCACGTTTGGCAGCGGCAAATAGCTTATGCCTGCAATAATGTGTGTTTGTTTTTCAGTGCCATCGTAAATAGCTTTAGGGGGCGCCGGTGTTGATGCATTCATGTCAAGCGCCTCAGCCCTTGCAAAAGTTATAAATTGCTGTGTTGTGTTTTTAACATACAGCCAGTTATACCCAACCTCAACATAAGCGCCATACATGCCTCTGGCAATATTTTTTGCATAGGCAGTGTTTATTTTATCCGCCTCGGGGTAGTTAATATAGCAGCCCAGCGCCTTTGCTGAAATAGCGCCGCGATTATATTGCAGGTTTGCTTCGCCAAGATAAAGGGGCGTTCCAAATGCGCCGCTATTAAGGCCAAGGCTGTCAGCACCATGTGGAGACAACCCAACGGTGCCGCCCATATAACCTGATACCTGGAACTTAAAATCTCCGGCATTATATTGCAAAGACGCAGTTATTGCAAGGTTATTGGCTGTTGCCAGGTTGCCTTCGGCACGGCCGCCGCTTATACCGTTACCATGTTCAAATGCCGCACTGTTAAGCCCGTTAAGTAAGGCAATAGTATAATTAACAGGTAGCCGGTTGGCGCTGCCGTAAAATCCTATACCAAGTTCGCGCCAGGTAGCAGGAATAATTAATGTTTCAACAATTGGCCTTTCAACACCATTAAAGTTTACAGGCAAATGGTTTTCGTTTAAAATGCCTACGCGTGGCACAAAAAGCCCCGCAACAATATATTGGCGTGCATTTAGATTGAATTTAAGGTATGCCTGCTCTATGGCAATTTCTGCACCGTTCTCTTTACCGCCTTCTACTTTTGCGTTTTCTATTTCCAGTTCAGAAAAAAAGGCAATTTTTGAGCTAAACTGGTGGCCAACAAACAGTACAGCCCTTTCCAGCGTTAGCGATGACAGTTTTTTATTAAAATCTCTTTGATAAAACGCGCTCCCATAACCGGAAACAACCGTTTTATTTTTTGCTGCGCCTGCGTTTAACGAATCTTCGTTCGTTAATAATTTCTGTGCATTTGTGCGAAACTGGGCGTTAGAAGTTGAAAAAAACAGGGTAGTAAATACTGCAAAAAGAACTCTCCTCATAATGCCCGCAAAACTATTTTGTGAAGTTGCTACCTGTTTACGGTATAAGGAAAGCGGTTTACGGTTTGAGGAAATAACGCTGGTAATTACCATTAAGCAAAGTACACTCAAAGTGCAACCTTTATTTTACTCAAAAAAATCAAAATATTGCTTTAAGCAATGCCGCCGTGGATAAATTGGATAACTGTGGCTAAATGCATTTTATTTATTAGGCTTAACTTGCGCCCATGCAGGATTATTTGAGCGGGCTTAACGAGCCCCAGCGTGAGGCTGTAACACATATTAACGGGCCTTTAATGATAGTAGCAGGTGCGGGAAGTGGTAAAACCAAAGTACTTACTACCCGCATTGCGCATTTAATGGCAAACGGGGTTGATTCCTTTAATATACTGGCGCTTACTTTTACCAATAAGGCCGCGGCTGAAATGAAGGAACGTGTAGAAAAAATTTTGGGCAATACGGAGGCGCGCAACCTTTATATTGGCACATTTCATAGTGTTTTTGCAAGGGTGCTGAGGGCAGAAGCTCATCGCATAGGTTATCCCAACAACTTTACCATTTATGATACCGACGACAGCCGCTCAGTATTAAAAACGGTGATTAATGAATTAAATCTTGATGATAAGCACTATAAGCCCAACACGGTGCATAACCGGATAAGCCAGGCTAAAAATGCATTGGTAGGACCTGCAGAGTATGCTACTGATTATTACATTCAGCAGGAAGACATGCGCAGCAACAGGCCTGCCATTGCACAGGTTTACCAGGCATACACAGCTCGGTGTTTTAAGAATGGTGCGATGGATTTTGACGATTTACTGCTAAAGATGTATGAACTGCTGAAAGATTTCCCTGATGTGCTCTACAAATATCAGCATAAGTTTAAGTATATAATGATTGATGAGTACCAGGATACTAACCCGGTGCAATATCAAATTACAAAACTGCTGGCCGCTGTGCATGAAAACATTTGTGTAGTAGGCGACGATGCACAGAGCATTTATAGTTTTCGCGGTGCCACCATTGAAAATATCCTGCAGTTTGAGAAAGACTATGAGGATGTGAAGATTATTAAACTTGAGCAAAATTACCGAAGCACCCAAAGCATTTTAAATGTTGCCAACGAGGTTATAAAGAACAATAAAGGGCAGATACCAAAAGCCTTATGGACGGAAAACGAGGGCGGAGAAAAAATACGGCTGGTGCGTACTATGACAGATAATGACGAGGGCCGCTTTGTAGCCGATACTATACAGGAACAAAAACTTCGCAACCACTACCACAACCGCAATTTTGCCATATTGTACCGTACCAATGCGCAAAGCCGCAGTTTTGAAGAAAGCCTGCGCCGTATGGGTATTGCTTACCGCATATACGGAGGTGTTAGTTTTTACCAGCGCAAGGAAATTAAGGATATGATTGCCTACCTGCGTGTTATTGTTAATACAAGGGATGAAGAGGCACTAAAAAGAATTGTTAATTATCCTGTACGGGGTATTGGTAAAACCACTGTTGAAAAAGCTGTTACTATTGCGAATGAGCAGAATATTACCTTATGGGAGGTTTTAAGCAGGGCAGGCGAATACGGCTTTAAAGCGGGCGCATTGGAGGCGGTGCAAAATTTTGTTACCATGGTGCGTTATTTTCAAAGCATGCTGGAAACAAAGAATGCGTACGATGTTGCTGTGCAGGTGGGTAAACATACCAACCTTGTAAAAGAGCTCTTCAGCGATAAAACAACAGAAGGCCTTGCACGTTATGAAAACGTTCAGGAACTGCTTAACTCTGTTAAGGAATGGGTAGATGACCGTAATAACCGCGCATTAATTGATGAAGACGGTATAGTAACTGCAGAAACCGGCAGCAGTGCCACACCAGCGCCTGCAGCGCATGCCAGCCTTGGCGCTTATTTACAGCAAATTACTTTACTTACTGATGCCGATGATGACAAAGACAACGCGGATGTGGTGAAACTGATGACGATACACGCCGCAAAAGGGCTTGAGTTTGAGGTAGTGTTTGTAGGCGGGGTGGAGGAAACTTTATTCCCCAGCGCTTTAAGTATTAATACACGGGAGGAACTTGAAGAAGAACGCCGGCTTTTTTACGTGGCGGTAACACGGGCTAAAAAAAGGCTATGGCTTACGTATGCCAATGCACGTTATCGTTTTGGTAGCCTGGTGCAGAATGAGCCCAGCCGTTTTTTAGAAGAGTTGCCTGCTACTTTTGTTGATAAAAGTTATGCCGGGGGGGGTGCACGCAACCAAAGCGGTACAAATATGGGTAGCGCGTTTGAACGTATGCACAGGGGTTTTGGTAATGAAAGTACCATACAGTATAATGATACAAGAAAGCCTTCTGCCGGCAACACAAAGCCATCTTTTATACCGGCATCTAAGCCGCAGCCTGTAGCACATACCCCTTCGCCGGGTTTTATAGCCAGCGATACGAGTGATTTAAAAGAAGGACAAAAAGTTGAGCACCAGAAATTTGGGTTTGGCATAGTAACCAAAATGGAGGGCAGTGCCCATAACCCTATTGCTACGGTAAAATTTGAATTAAACGGCGAGAA
>DASZUX010000148.1:0-6864 GCA_035547455.1 Chitinophagaceae bacterium | reverse complement strand
ATTTGCGTTTACAAGAAGCGATCTTTTAAAAGAATTCGGCGTTGTATCGGGCATTAACATTATGATGCTGTTTGTAATTTCACTCATATTCATACCGGCAGTATTAAGTTTTTTGCCGCCGCCAAAACCAAGACATGTACGCTACCTGGAAAACAAAACGCTTGAGAGCATGCTGGTGATGCTTGAACGCTGGGCATTTAAGCACAGTGGCTGGATATACGGAATTACAACTGTTGCGGTAGCCATTGCCATTGTGGGCATGACACGGTTAAAAAAAGAGGGATTTATAGTAGATGACCTGCCCAAAAACGATGTGGTATATACCGACCTTAAATGGTTTGAACAAAATTTTGACGGGGTAATGCCGCTGGAAATAATAATTGATGCCAAAAGAAAAAAATCACTTGTAAGCGGCAGCCGGGCTATGAGGACAATTGAAAAAATTGATTCACTTTCCTCTTATATTGCTAAAAGGCCCGAAATGGCAAGACCACTATCGTATGTGGAAGGTTTAAAATACCTGAAACAGGTTTTATATGGTGGTGATAGCAGCAGCTACAATATACCTACTGAATATGACATGCCCTTTATAGCCGAGTTATTGGGGCCGTCCAAACCTGGCGCTGAGGCAAAAAATAATACCCTGAATAGAATGCTGAACAGTTTTATTGACAGCAATAAACAGGTAGCCCGCATAAGCATAAATATGAAAGATATTGGTAGCGCCAAATTACCCCCCCTGCTGGGTAATATAGATTCTGTTGTGAATAAAACATTTGACACAAGCGACTACAGGGTAACGGTAACAGGTGGCAGCGTAACTTTTTTAGAAGGTACCACCTTTATAATACAGGGGCTTAAAGACAGCATTATCTGGGCCTTTGTATTAATAGCAGTATGTATGCTATATCTGTTCCGCTCAATACGGGTATTGCTATGTTCGTTAATTCCCAACATAGTACCGCTTGTAATAACAGCCGGGGTAATGGGATGGGCGGGCATAGCAATTAAGCCATCAACCGTGCTTGTTTTTAGCGTTGCCCTTGGCATTGCCATTGATGTAACCATCCGTTTTCTTGTAAATTATAAGCAGGAGTTGCCGCATTTTAACTACCAGGTACCTGAAACGCTTAAACAAACCATACGGCACACAGGCATAAGCATTATTTACACATCCCTTGTGCTTATTGCAGGGTTTGTAATTTTTTGTATCAGCCAGTTTGGAGGTACAAAAGCCCTTGGCTGGTTAACATCGCTTACCCTTGTAGTGGGCACAATAACCAACCTTACGCTACTGCCTGTACTCATCAAGGCCCTGGCAAAAAACACAATTGCAACAAGGCAGGCTAACAGTTAAAAAGGAATTATTTCAGCACTTCCGCCAGCTTAGCATCAAGCTCAGGCCCCCTAAGGCTTGAAGCTATTATTTTACCATTGGGGTCAATTAAAACGTTAAACGGTATTCCGTCAAAATGGTATGCTTCAACAGCAGCACTGTTCCAGTATTTAAGGTCGCTCATGTGGTTCCAGGCAAGTCCGTCTTTCTTTATTGCCTGCAGCCATGATGCCTTATCCTGGTCAAGAGACACACCGAGGATAGTGAAATTTTTATCCTTGTATTTATTATAAGCGGCTACCACATTGGGGTTCTCACCGCGGCAAGGGCCGCACCAGCTTGCCCAAAAGTCAACAAGCAGGTATTTACCCCTGAAGCTGCTTATGCTTACGGGCTTCCCATCCAGCCCGGGCATTGTAAGATCCGGAGCCTGCTGGTTTAACAAAGCATAGTTTTCTGTACCGCCCCCTTGCTGCAGTTGTTGCGCAAGGGCCTGGGATACCTGCGATTTTATGATAGCAAGGCCGCTATGGGTTTTAAATCTGCCCGAAGCTATAATAGCAAGGCTGTCCACATCAGCCAACTCCATTGTATTACGGGCTTTATGAAGAGCGAAGCAGACAAGTGCCGGGCTATTTGACTTTTTTACCACCTGCGCAATTTCGTCGTTAAGCATTTTTAACTGGTTTAGACCAAGCATGCGAAAAGATTGCATTGAAGTATCAGATGGGTTAGTTTTCGCCACCTCGTCCATTTTATCAGAAATTGCACGAAGTGTGGAGTCGCGCTGACCATAATAGCTTATAAAAGCATAAAGACTTTTAGAAGCCGGGGAACCGGAAATATCCGGGTAATGGCTGCGTTCAAGATCAACATTCACCTTTATGCTATTGTTGTCATTAATAAATACCATAAAAGGGCGCTTACCAATGCTAAGCAGGTACAGGCTTTCTTCAGTACCGGTTCCCTTTAATGAATAATCTCCCGTTGCTTTAAGTTTAATTGAATCAAGCGCGTTATTATCTGGACTGGTGAAGGAAAACTTCTCAAGATATAACATTTGCCCTGCAGGGGCGTTCTTAATAGATGCTGTAATTGTAAAATTACCATATTTCTTTTGCGCGCACGATACCATCAACACAGTGGCGGCAAGCACAACAATCATTTTTTGCATATAAAAATCTATAAGTTATAAACGGTATAAAATTACTTTAGTTTTTCTTCCAGCAAGGCAGTAGCTATTCTTGGGTCTGCTTTACCCTTACTTACTTTTTTAACCTCCCCTACAAAAAGCCCAATCAGCCCCTTTTTGCCTTTACGGTATTCTATAACTTTTTCAGGCATTTTGCTAATAACTTCATCCACCCAGTTTCCTATTTCATTGCCATCACTTACCTGTAAAAGGTTTTGTTCCATTGCTGCTGTTTCAGCAGTTTTTCCAGTCTCCTTAATCATGTAAGGCAACAACTTTGATGACGCAACAGAAAAGCTAACCTTACCATCTTCCACCAATTTTATTATTTCAGCAAGGCTTACAGGGCTAAGCGTCAATGCATCCATGGTTAATCTCTGCTCATTCAGGTATTGTTTAACCGGCCCATTTACCCAATTTGCCGCAGCCTTATAATTGTCAGTATGTTCAATTAAAACGTTAAAATAATCAGCTATACTCTTTTCAAGACATAGTTGCGTAGCATCATAAGCAGTTAGTCCCAACTCATTCTCATATTTCTCCATAAGCTGGTAGGGTAGTGCAGGCAAGCTTTCTTTTACTAACAGGATAAACTCCTCCGCCAGGTAAAAAGGAGCAAGGTCTGGCTCGGCAAAATACCGGTAATCATTCGCCTCTTCTTTATCGCGTATAGCAAATGTTGTATCGTTAGCGGCATCAAAACTGCGCGTTTGCTGTATTACCCTGCCGCCTGCTTCTACAATTTCCGTCATCCGGTCAATCTCGTACTCTATAGCCCTTTTTACATTGCGTATGCTGTTAAGGTTTTTTACTTCAACTTTGGTACCCAGCTTGGTTTCACCCTTAAGCCTTATGGAAACGTTGGCATCACAACGCAGGCTTCCTTCTTCCATATTGCCATCACAAATACCTGTCCACCTTACTAACCGTCTAAGTTCAGTTATATATTGGTAGGCTTCTTCCGCAGTATGGAGATCCGGCTCTGTTACAATCTCTACCAGTGCAGTGCCGGCGCGGTTATAATCAACACAGGTATAATTATCATCAATATCATGGGTACTCTTGCCTGCATCCTCCTCCATGTGAATGCGGTTAAGCTTTATATCCCTTGTTCCATCCTCGGTTTTAATGGTAACATATCCTCCCGTACAAATTGGCGTTGTGTGTTGCGAAACCTGGTAACCTTTGGGCAGGTCGGGGTAAAAGTAATGTTTACGGGCAAAATAATTGTACCGCTCAATTCCGCAGTTGCACGCGAGGCCTATTTTTATAGCATACTCAACCGCTTTCCGGTTTGTTTTTGGCAATGTGCCGGGGTGGCCCAGGGTAATTGCGCTTACATGCGTATTAGGCTCAGCACCAAAGGTAGTACTGTCACCGCAAAATAATTTGCTTGCAGTAGCCAATTGTGCATGCACCTCCAGCCCTATTACGGCTTCGTATTTGCTGTTATCCTTCATTATAAACAAAGCGCAAAGGTATTTGATTGAGCTGAATATCTGTTACGGCTGTTACTAACTACAATGCTAAGCTTTTATAAAACTTTTCGTACCAAGCTGCATTTTAATAGCTTTGCGGAAATTTTTTTGGATGCAGAGATTGTTAAAAAACCTGGCTCCCCTGTTATTATTGGCTTATTGCGGGTGCTCGTACAATAATGTAACTATTAATAACAGCCTGAAGCAAAACTTTGACAGCTACCATGTTACAGGTACTTTTGGCCTGTTTGATAATGCTCACGGCCATTTTACCGTTTATAACCTTTCAAGATTTAAAGATTCGGCCTATTTGCCGGCATCTACTTTTAAAATAGTTAATTCTCTCGTGGGTATTCAAACCGGTGTAATAACTAATGAAAAAATGGTAATAAAGTGGGATGGCGTGGTAAGACTTTACCCTGGCGGTGACACTGCTAAGGCCTGGAATAAAGACCTTACCATGGAAGATGCTTTTAAAACGTCTGCTGTACCATATTACCAGGAAGTAGCAAGGAAGGTAGGAAAAGATACCATGCAGCACTGGCTCGACTCGCTGGGGTATGCCTCCCGTTACGGAAGAGCTGTTATTAATTCAAAAATTGATACCTTTTGGCTGGATAACTCAATAAAAATCACGGCCGATGAGCAACTTGGCCTGGTAAAAAAGCTATATTTTAACCAGTTGCCTTTTCAAAAGAGAGCGCAGGAAATTGTTAAAAAAGTGATGGCCCGCGACACAACAGCTAAATATAAGTTATATTATAAAACAGGGTGGGGTTTCACGGAAAATGGTAACTCGTTGGGCTGGGCAGTAGGCTGGATAGAAGAAAACAAACACGTTTACTTTTTTGCCTTGAACCTTGAGGGGGCACACGACATAAATATGCAGCAGGCAAGATTAGCTATTTTGAAAAATATTCTGCAGCAACTGGGCTTTTTTGAAGGCAAAAAATAAGCGATTCCATGCTGTACCGGTTAGCTAAATTGGCCCGGTACTTGCGGCAAAAATGCAGTTTTTTAAACATGTTCACATTTCAACATACAGAATACCTGTTTGGCCTTCTGGCGCTTATACCGCTTGCCCTTATTTTTGTGCTGGTTTTGAGGTGGAAACAACACACACGCAAAAAATTAGGCGACCCGTCCTTAATAGCCCGGTTAACACAGCAATACTCATCAAGGCTTTATTTGGTAAAATTTATTGCTGTATTGCTGGCTGTTGCTCTGTCAATTGTGGCCCTTGCCAACCTGCGCAAGCCTGTTTCAACAGGCAAGGAAAAAAAGGGGGGTATTGATTTAATGATAGCTCTTGACGTAAGCAAAAGCATGTGGGCTGAAGATGCCAAGCCCACCCGCCTTGATAAAGCGAAGCAATTTATAAATGAGTTAATTGACCAGGCGGGCGATAACCGCATAGGACTGGTATTGTTTGCAGGCAGGGCTTACCTGCAAATGCCGCTGACTACTGATGCAGTGGCTGCTAAAATATTTGTTTCAAACGCTTCGCCGGATGCCGTTCCTGTACAGGGTACCGAAATAGGGGAAGCACTTACACTCTGCAATAACTCACTGGACACAAAGGAAAAAAAATATAAGGCAATCGTCTTAATATCAGACGGAGAAGACCATGATCCCAAATCTGAAGAAGTTTTGCAGCAATTAAGCGATGAGGGTGTTATAATAAATACTGTAGGCGTCGGCTCGCCGGCAGGTTCTCCAATTTTGGAACCGGGCAGCCAGGATTACAAGAAAGATGTAAACGGTCAAACTGTAATATCAAGACTTAACGAAAAAGAATTACAGGATATAGCCGCAAAAACCAGTGGCGAATACCACCACCTTGACGATGTTGCACAAACCGTTACCGCCGTTACAAACCAGTTAAACAGTATGGAAAAGAAGGAGATTGACAGTAGTGGCGGTGAAAAGCAGTATGCATCTTTTTATATGCTCTTTCTGCTGCCGGCCGTTTTATTGCTGGCTGCGGAAATATTTATTCCTGAAAGAAAAAAGAAGCTGGCCGTATGAAAAATTTTCTGCCCCTGGTATTTTGCCTGTTTGCCAGCTTTGCGCACAGCCAGCAGGGGAATATACATGTGCAAAAAGGTAATGATGCTTATCGCAATAATGATTACAAAACAGCAGAAGAAGAATACAAAAAAGCGTTGGATAGAGATCCTTTAAATTTTGCTGCACTTTTTAATCTTGGCAATGTGCAATTGAGGCAAAAAGATGCTGCCGGGGCTGAAAAAAGCTATAATAATCTCCTGGATAATACTGCCGATACAACTTTACGCTCAAAAGCTTTTTACAATAAGGGGCTTGCATTTATAAAACAGCAAAAGCTTGATGAAGCTATTAATGCTTTTAAACAGGCATTAAACCTTACGCCCGGAGATGATGACGCCCGTGAAAACCTGCAGAAAGCATTAAACGAAAAAAGGCAACAACAGCAGCAACAAAAAAAACAACAACAGAAAAAAGAACCCCCTAAACCACAGCAAAACCAAAAACAGCCTAATAAACAGTTAATGGAGCAGAAGTTTAATGAACTGCGCAACCAGGAAAAACAGTTGCAAAAAAGGCTGCAAAAAAAGCCACTGGAAGGCCAGCCGGAAAAGGACTGGTAGTTAAAGACCGTTTGTATTTGTCAATCACGCTTTATCTTCTTCAGGTAATAACCATTTTCAAGCAACGTTAAAAAATCATCCGGGTTGTTGATGATTACATTATGTTCCCTGCGGCTATGAACAAATAATATGCGATTGTTCTTTACTGCAGCCGGAGTTACTCCGGCCTCTTCAATTAGTTGGTAGGCAATATGTTTGCCTAATAACCGATGCATCATTGTATCGCTC
>DASZUX010000147.1:0-3102 GCA_035547455.1 Chitinophagaceae bacterium | reverse complement strand
TTCCTGCAACTGGTGCAGTTGCTCATTTTTTTCTTTCAGCAAAAGTCTGTGCTGTTCAATTTCCTTTTTCATAGCAGCATTATCCTTTTGCAGTTGCAGGTATTGTTTAACAAGCAACTGCAGTTTATAAGTAATGCTTTTAAATTGTTCTTCAGTTGCCATTGGTATGCAGCCTCCTCCCAACCTTGCAATAAAGGTGTCTTAAGTATTCCCGCCTGTTTTTGTAATCTTAACTTTAGTTTTTGCTGGCCTGCTACTTTCTTACTTGTGCCTGCACGCCTGTTTCCAGTGCAGTAATAATTTTCTGCATCATGCCGTCAACTTCTTTATCTGTAAGTGTTTTTTCTTCGTCCAAAAAAGTAAAATTTACCGCCATTGATTTTTTTTCCGCACCCAGCTTTTCACTTTCAAACACATCAAACAGGCGCATGCCACGCAGCTTACCTAAGTTAAGCTTTTTAACTGCCTTAGCAATATCCCCGTAAGCAATGGTTTTTTCTACCGTAAATGCCAGGTCCCTCTCTACTGCGGGAAACTTTGCAACCTCTGCATACACAATCTTTCTCTTTTCCACCAGTTTCAGCAGCGTTTCAAAGTGTATGTCAATATAATATACCGGCTGTTTTATGTCAAATACCTGCAGGTGCGCAGGGCTAACATCCGTAATATGTGCCACCGTTGACGTGCGGTGTTTAACGGGGTAGCGGGCGCCCTGAAGTGTAACCGCTGCCGCTTCCACATGCACATCATCCAGCCCGCACAATTGTAAAAGAGCGATTGCTATGCCTTTGGCAGTATAAATGTCATGGGTACTGCCGGTGTAACGCCAACTTTTTACTGCGTTGTTGCCGGTTATGTATGCGCAAAAATGTTCTTCTTCGTTATAATGCCCGGGCGATTTTGTACTGTATGTTTTACCAAACTCAAAAAATTTAAGGTTACTGTTTTTGCGGTTAATATTGTAAGCAATACTTTCCAGCGCTGTTTCAAGCATGCTGGGGCGCAGCACGTCCAGCTCCGCGCTAAGGTTGTTTATCATTTTTACCGTGTGGCCCAGCGTGGCTTCATCAAAATATTTGCTGTTGGTAATGCTGTTGGTAAGTATCTCGTTAAAGCCAAGCCCCACCAGGTAATCAGACATTTTATTGCGCAATCCTTCTTTAAACCCAAGATCATCTACCGCGGGCGATAGTGTTATACTGGTTGGTATGGCAATGTTATCAAGCCCGTCAATACGCACAATTTCCTCCACCACGTCGGCAGGCAGGGTAATATCCGGTTTGCTGTACGGCGCCAGTACCCACAATTCATCAGCGCCTTCGCGCATAATTTCAAAACCAAGACTGGTAAGAATCTTTTTCACCGTATCGGGGTGGTAGTTTTTACCGCTCAGCTTTTTAAGATAATGATTTTTAAGTACCACTTCCGCTTTTGCCCTGGCATAGGGGTACACGTCAGTAATGTCACTGGTTATTTCGCCGCCACCCAGCTCTTTAATTAACAGGGCTGCCCGTTTAAGCACAGAAACACAGGCAGAAATATCAACCCCCTTCTCAAAATGGGTGGCAGCTTCCGTACGCAGGCCATGCCTGAAACTTGATTTACGTATGCTTACCGGGTTAAACCAGGCACTTTCCAAAAAAATATTGGTGGTACTGTCTTTAACACCGCTGTTAAGGCCCCCAAATACGCCGCCAATACACATAGGTTTTTCCTCGCCGTCGCAAATCATTAAATCCTCGTGGCTCAATTTTCTTTCTTTGCCATCAAGACTAACAAACGGCGTGCCTTCTGCAAGGTTTTTAACAATAATATGGCGACCTGCAATCATATCGGCGTCAAAAGCATGCAGTGGCTGCCCGGTTTCGTGCAGTATAAAATTGGTAATATCTACAATGTTATTAATGGGCCGCTGGCCAATAGCCTTCAGTTTGTCCTGCATCCATTGCGGCGAGGCTTTTACGGTAACGCCGCTTATGGTAATACCGGTATAACGCGGGCAGGCATCATTATTTTCCACTGTAACCTTTACTGGCAGTGCATGATTATCGGCCTTAAACTGGTTTACAAACGGCAGTTTGGGTTTTGCCGGCTCGCGGTTATGGTGGCTAAGGTAGGCGCATACGTCTTTGGCAACCCCTATGTGGCTCATAGCATCCATGTGGTTGGGGGTGAGGCCAATTTCGTAAATCCAGTCGTTATAAACAGGAAAATAGTTTTTTACCGGGCTGCCTACCACGGCATCATCCGGCAATACCAGCAATCCTTCATGGCTTTCGCCCAGGCCCACTTCGTCCTGTGCGCACAGCATGCCCTGGCTTTCCTCCCCGCGAATTTTGCGCGGGCTCATAGTAAGTGGCTCTCCTTTAATGGGGTGTATGGTAACGCCCACACCTGCAACAATTACTTTTTGCCCGGCAGCCACGTTGGGCGCGCCGCACACAATATGCAGCGGTGTGCCTGTACCGGTATTTACTTTGGTAAGTTTCAGTTTATCAGCGTTGGGGTGCGGGGTGCATTCCAGCACTTCGCCCACTACAAGGCCTTCCAGCCCGCCTTTTATACTTTCGTAATGCTCAAGGCTTTCCACTTCAAGCCCGATAGAGGTAAGTATTTTAGACAGTTTTTCCGGGTCTATCGCTTCTGGTAAATAATCACAAAGCCAGTTATAACTAATCGTCATGCACGCATCATTTGTTCAATGCGCAAATATAATGCAAGGTTTGGAGGTGGCAGAAGGGAGATTTTTTTTGGGCGGAGGCCTCCTATTCCTACCCTTAGTGAAGAACACTCATTGTGCTACAAGCAGCAGAATGCTGTGCAAAATTACAACATCGCCTGAAGGCATGTATCCGTCAACCATGGACAACGCCAATGGAATATAAAAACCATTACAATATGCTCCGTCTCCGGGAAGGGATACATCTGTGATGGTCAGATATATGCCTTTCAGGCAAATAATTGAGGCTGTCTCATAAGTGGGGGCAGCTTCTTTTTTTCACATATGTAGATAAATAAAGCGTTGAATGATGAAGCGCAAGGTCGGGATCATTTGTCTATATGTGTATGAAGAAGCGCAATGACAAGCAGGTAATCTTCAAG
>DASZUX010000146.1:0-4911 GCA_035547455.1 Chitinophagaceae bacterium | reverse complement strand
TTATATAGCTGTTTAAGCATACATAAAAAAGGTTTCTTACTCTTGAAATGATTGCAGAAATTGTATAAAAATTTTGTAAACAAATTTTTATGCCCGCAAAATCTTCGGCTGTAGCTATATATGTCATAGCTTTTTTGGGTGTCCTGGTAAGCATATATGCTTTGTCTTACTATACCGGCGCTCAAAATTTTTTACCTGCCAAAGGCAGCCTTGTAAAAGAGTTGTATTGGAATATAGCTTTTTACATACACATTACCAGTGGTGCAATAGCGTTGGGTGTTGGATGGATACAGTTTATCAAGAAATTCAGGATTAAAAATATACGCCGGCATAGAATTATAGGTAAAGTATATGTGGCAGGTATTATATTTTTTGCATCTCCGTCGGGCATGGTGCTTGCCTTTAATGCAAACGAAGGATTGGCAGCACAGTTGGGGTTTGGCTGCCTTGCCTTTATATGGTTTTACGTTACACTAAAGGCCTGGCTTGCTATAAAAACAGGTAATGTTGTGCATCACCGTGCCTGGATTACCCGCAGCTATGCATTAACGATGGCGGCAATAACGTTGCGCGTGTGGTTGCCGCTCGCTATGGCATTTAATTTATCTATGCACCAGGCATACCCGGCTATAAGCTGGTTTTGCTGGGTGCCCAACCTGCTGGTAACTGAGTGGCTTATTTTGCCCCATACAATAAAGCATGCTAAAGCTGTAAAACCTGCGCCTGCAGTATTGTAAGAAAGCTGCTATCAATAATAAAAGGCTTTGTCAAGTATCCTTCTGATGCACGCTGCCTGCCTATGGCATCATATACTACAGCGTCATCAGGCGCCCGGTAGCAAGCCCATCAACATATCGTTTATACATGCAAAAATGCTGCGGCGATTAATACGGTATCATGTATTTCTTTATCCGTAGCACCCTGTTGTTTTGCCAGCTTTATATCTTCAGGCAAAACCTTCTTCCCGTCCTGCTGTACTTTGGCTGCAATTTTAAGTAGCGCCTTCATTTTGTCACTTATATCTGCCGTATCGGGGTTGTTCCTTACCTGCTCTTTATTACCCAACTGGTATTGGGCAATAGCGCCATGTGTATTTGCACAGTATTTACAGGTGTTAAGATGTGAAGTGTACGTAGCAATAAGCTCACGTTCTCCAGGCGTAAGCGTTGATGTAGTTTCGACGTGCAGCAGCACCTGCACAAAACGGTTAATTGCTCTGCCATTGCAGGGCGGTACATTAAAAAGACTGCGGATACCAGGGTAACCCTCGGGCAAAAAAATGTGCGGCATAACAATATTTTTTTGAGGGGGTGCTAATATAGTATAATAAGCCGGGCAGATAGTTTAAACAAACGCAAAAAAGTGATTATATAAAAGGTTTATTTAATGGGTTCTTAAGGCAGTATTAATTGGTAGCCGCTTTTGTATAATAGTATCTTTGTCACGGTGTTTTTCATAGGTTAATAAACGGCCCGGGTAGTCTTATTCAGGGCTTTTTTTTTAATAGCCTGTATGTGTTTCTTTATGGGCGGGTAACTATAAATAAATTATATAAATTTCCATTCGCGCCTTTTTTCACCCTCAGCTATATAAAGTAAAGTGCCCCTGAAAAGAGGCACTTTTGTATTATGTGGAGGTTATGCTTACCCTGTGCTGCTAATCGTTCCAACTATTTTTAATGGAAAACTTAAGCAGGTAATCGTCAGAAGCATTACTATGGCCTGAAGAAAGTATTTTAACAAGTTTGTTTTTTAAGTCAATAATAAACGTGTATTTATTGCCCACATCACTTGTAACATCGTACACATAGCTGTCATACTCCGATTTGTATTCCTTACTTTTTACATAGTAAGAAGATTTAATGTCGGCGGTAGTATGTGTAAACATAGTTTCGCCTGCATTCAGCGTAAAAAGCGAAGAATACTCTTCATTGGTGCCGCAGTTGTCAAAAGTTGATTTCGAGTCGTTCCAGTAACAGGTTTGTTTGTAATCTGTGCTGATATGCAGTGTTGACTGTGCATGAATTATACCTGCTGATAATACCATGCAGCACAGTTGAATAAGCTTTTTCATTGTATTGTTTTTATAAAAGTAGCTGCCCTGTAAAAAATATTTTATACCATCCTTACGGTATTTTTAGCGTTATGTTTATATAAATAAGCAGGTTAATAAACCTGTAAAACCGTTGTGCTGGTTATATTTGCCCAAAAACTGCCGGTATGCGGAAACTTAATTGTTATCTTATAAGCGCATTTATTACCATAGGCGCAGCAGCACAAACCAAGCAGCCTGTAACTGCATCAGCACCTCAAACAGTAGCCAGGCCCAAACTTGTGGTAGGTATTGTTATTGACCAGATGCGCTGGGATTACCTTTACCGTTATTATACACTGTATAAACCCGGTGGTGGTTTTAAACGGTTAATGAATGACGGTTTTTCATGCGAAAATACCCTGATACCATACGCGCCCACCGTTACAGCAGCCGGGCATACCTGTGCTTACACGGGTTCTGTACCGGCCATTCATGGCATTGCGGGCAATGACTGGTATGATAAAATTGAACACAAGGCAGTTTACTGCACGGACGACAGCACTGTTACTACTATAGGCAGCGAAGGTACGCAGGGCAGGATGAGCCCCCGCAACCTGCTGGCAACAACCGTAACAGACGAGCTGCGGCTTGCCACCAATTTTGCTGGCAAAGTGGTTGGGGTTGCATTAAAAGACAGGGCTTCAATACTGCCTGCGGGGCATCACCCCACGGGCGCTTACTGGTATGATTATAAAAATGGCGGGTTTATTACCAGTTCATATTATAAAGAAGACCTGCCTGATTGGGTAAAAGCTTTTAATAGCCGTAACCTTGTTGATTCTCTGTATGCACTTAACTGGGATATTTCAATGCCGGCAGATGTGTACACCCAATACAGTACCGCTGACTATGAAAAATATGAAAACAGCAAATCACTAGGCAAGGATAGCGCTGTTTTTCCTTACGACCTTAGCCGTTATATAGGGAAAGATTACGGCAAAATTGCAGCAACCCCCTACGGCAACACACTTACGCTTGAAATGGCAAAAGCCGCGGTAACTGGTGAAGACCTGGGTAAGGATGATATAACAGATTTTTTGGCAGTAAGTTTTTCATCGCCTGATTATGTGGGGCACTCCTTTGGGCCCAACTCCTGGGAACAATTGGATGATTATGTAAGGCTTGACGAAACACTGGGCAAGCTGCTGGATTTTTTAGATGCTTCTGTAGGTAAAAACCAGTACACGGTATTTTTAACTGCTGACCATGGCGTGGCACACGCCGCGGGTTTTATGAAAGAAATGAGCATGCCCGGCGGGTTATTTGACGAGGGCGGTACTATTCGGGAGATGAACGCAAAACTGAAAGATAAATATGGCAAAGAGCATATTATACGCGGTATATTTAACTACCAGGTGGTATTAAATAATGAATTGCTTGACTCAACCGAATATATAAACCGCGAGGATATAGTAAACTGGGTAGTAAATTACCTTCAGCAGCAACCTGCCGTATCACGCGCCTTCAGGCTCGATAATCTTGCTAATGTTACTATGAACAGTACGCAGAAAAATATGATTACAAACGGATATTATCCTTCAAGGTGCGGGGATATACAATTTATACTTAAACCCGGTTTTTATGAAGGTGGGGCAACTGGTACCACCCACGGCGCCTGGAACCCTTACGATGCACATATACCCCTGCTGTTTTACGGCTGGGGCATTAAGCACGGCAAGCTTAATCGCGAAACGTATATGACTGATATAGCGCCTACCATTGCTGCGCTGCTGCATATACAAATGCCCAGCGGCTGCGTAGGCCATGTTATTGAAGATGTAATGAAATAAAAGGAGACATAAACATATATAAAAAGGCATGGGGTAATCGCAACCTCATGCCTTTTTTGTTGCAATATGGGCTATAATTTTATCTGCGTGTTCTCTTGAGTTTTCAATAAACAGGCGGTGGGTATTCATGCCGCCGCATACTACCCCGGCAAGATAAAGCCCCGGTACATTTGTTTCCATGGTGTCGGGATTATACGTAGGGCAGAGCACTTCGTCAGGAGACAACTGTATGCCAAGGCTGCGCAGCAGGCTAAAGTCCGGCTGGTACCCTGTAAGGGCAACTACAAAATCGTTTTCCAGTGTTATCAGGCCGCCGGGGGTTTGCACATCTACTTCTTTTTCACGTATAGCAGTAATTGTTGAGTGGTAATATGCTTTTATGCTGCCTTCTTTTATGCGGTTAATAATATCTGGCCGCACCCAGTATTTTACACGTGGGCCAATATCTTCCCCGCGTATTACCATTGTTACTTCTGCTCCTTTGCGCCATGTTTCAAGTGCAGCGTCAACGGCGGAGTTGCTGGCGCCTGCCACAACCACTTTTTGAAAAGCATAGTAATGAGGATCTTTGTAATAGTGAGTCACCTTGGGCAAATCTTCGCCCGGTACATTCATTAAAAATGGCAGGTCGTAAAAGCCTGTTGCCACAATAATATTTTCTGCATTGTACTGCTGTTTGCTGGTAGTAATTGTAAAGCCATTAATTGAGCCTTCCGTTACTGACAGTACTTTCTCAAATAAATTTACCCGCAATTGGTATATATCGGTAACCTTGCGGTAATATTCAATGGCCTCGTAGCGGTGTGGCTTGGGGTTTACACTCATAAAAGGCACCCCACCAATTTCCAGCCTTTCAGCAGTTGAAAAAAAGGTCATGTTAACGGGGTAATTGTACAAGCTGTTTACAAGACACCCTTTTTCAATAATAATATAATTTAGTCCAGCCTTTTTCGCTGCTATGCCACAGGCAAGCCCTATAGGGCCGCCACCTATTATTACAACATCATACTTGCTCATGCAGCAAAGG
>DASZUX010000145.1:0-7256 GCA_035547455.1 Chitinophagaceae bacterium | reverse complement strand
GAAAGCGCTGAAAAAAGGAGGGGTGCTGCCGACAGGGGGCAGTATGGCTCAGGCGAACTGGAAACCGTAATTGGCACAGAAGAAAACGAAGACGAAAAAAATATTCTGCGCGGCATTGCCAAATTTGGCGATATTACCGTTAAGCAAATTATGCGTTCAAGGCTTGACGTTAACGGTATTGAAGAAAAAACGCCTTTTAACGAACTTATACTTAAAATTGAAGAACTGCATTACAGCAGGCTGCCTGTGTATAAAGACGCGCTTGACAATGTGGTTGGCCTTATTAATACAAAAGACATTTTACCCTTTATTAACAGCCCTGCCGACTTTGACTGGCAACACCTGAAGCGCCCGCCTTATTTTGTACACGAGCAAAAGCTTATTAAAGACCTGCTGCACGAGTTTCAAACTAAGCATGTGCATTTTGCTGTTGTGGTGGACGAGTTTGGCGGCACCAGCGGTATAGTTACGCTGGAAGATATAATGGAAGAAATAATAGGCGATATAAGAGACGAGTTTGATGAAGAAGAAAGCGCCTTTAAAAAGATTGACGAGTACAATTATATTTTTGACGGAAAAACCACCCTTGTAGATGTTTGCAAGCTGATGGCTTTGCCTGTAGATATTTTTGATGGTATTAAGGGAAACAGCGAATCGCTGGCGGGGCTGGTATTAGAGCTGGCAGGCCAAATACCGCCTGTTAATACGGCTATAACCTCGGGCGATTTTGAATTTACGGTACTTGAAATTGCTAAAAACCGCTTGCAGAAAATAAGAATCAGTGTAAAGCCAAGGCCTGAAAAATAAAACAGGTAGTTTTGCGTTGAAAAAGCACAGCAACTACTAAAGCGAATACATGAGCAGGGGTAACCGATTGTTTACTTGTTTTAAGTTTATTATACTTATAGTTATTACAAGTTTATTTAACGCATGCAACTCACCATACACGCCCAGGCCCACCGGCTATTTTAAAATAAATTTTCCTGAAAGAAAGTACCAGGTTTTTGACAAGCCCGGCTATCCTTATACTTTTGAATACCCAGTATATGCCACAGTAGAAAAAGATTCAATGTTTTTTGATAGCTCCACCGAAAACCCCTGGTGGATAAATATAAATTTTCCGCAGTTTAATGGCAAAATATACGTGAGTTATAAAATAATAGGCCCCAATAAACTTGACAAGCTGTTAAACGACACTTATAATATGACCAACAAGCACTCAGTGCGTGCAGATTATATTGGTGACTCACTGGTTGAAACGCCGAATGGAATACACGGCACCTTTTTTAACATAGAAGGCGATGTAGCCACAGCGCACCAGTTTTTTTTAACAGACTCTACAAAAAATTTCCTTCGTGGCGCCTTGTACTTTGATGCCACCCCCAACCAGGATTCCTTAAAACCTGTTAATGATTTTTTGGTGCAGGATATGAAACACCTCATTAACACGTTCAGGTGGAAAAAAGTTCAGCCCTAACGGGAATATTAATAATCCCTTAATGTAACCGGTAACGTAACAGGGCGGGACAGTGGCTGACTGTAATAGCGTATCTTCGTGCATATTAAATTAAAGTATTTAAAATACCCGTTGGGGGCATGATAGCAATAGATAATAAACTGATAAGCGACCAGGTAATTGAAGAGCAGTTTGTATGCGACCTGAATAAATGCAAGGGTGGTTGCTGCGAAGACGGGGACGCCGGTGCCCCGCTGGAGATTGCTGAACTGGACGAACTGATCAATAATTTTGAGGCAATAAAGCCCTACCTTACCAAAGAAGGGCTTAAAGTGATTGAAAAGCATGGAAAATACATGTATGATACCGAATTTGGCTGGGTAACACCTACCATTGACGGCGGTATATGTGCTTATGGTTTTCGTGATGAAAGAGGCATTATTAAATGTGGCATTGAGGCTGCCTATTACGATGGCAAGCTGGGCTGGAAGAAACCCGTAAGCTGCCACCTTTTCCCTATACGGGTGGCAAAAAGCAAGCTTGACCCCGGCACCGAGTATGTAAACTATGAACCCCGCCAGGACTTGTGCAGGGCAGCCTGCAAGCTGGGCAAAAGCCTTAAAGTACCCGTGTACCAGTTTTTAAAAGAGGCTATTATACGCAAGTATGGCGAGGAGTTTTACGAGGCGCTGGCAGCAACAGCGGAGCATGTGGGTGAAGGAAAGAAGTAAGGAAAATAAAAACTGAGTGATGATTTACCCATTGAAGTGAGTAGCACCTGCCTTAACCGAGCAATACAATTGGCTATTAAACATATAACCATGTCATCAGACTCTGCAGCATCATTTATTGCAAAAAGCACCATTAAAGCGGCCGACCTGGAGCACAGGCGCAAAATAAATTTTAACATCGGCAAGTACAACGCCGTAGTGGTGGAAGGTAAAAGCCAGTTCAGTAATGTAATGCTGGCGCGTGAACGTGCGAAGAACGCCAAATGGAGAGCCATTGAAAACCTTGATGTTAACCTTGAGAACTTTGAAAAGCTTATTACCGAACGCGGCGCAAAAGTTATTTGGGCTGAAACCGCGGAACAGGCGCTGGAAGAAGTGGGCAAAATTTGCGATGCCAAAAATTGCCGCACGCTGGTAAAAAGCAAAAGCATGGTAACAGAAGAGATACACCTTAACAAGTATCTTGAAAAGAAAGGCATTGAAAGTGTAGAGACCGATTTGGGCGAATATATTCAGCAACTGGACAATGAGCCTCCTTACCACATAGTTACCCCGGCCATGCACAAAAGCAAGGAAGATGTTGCCAAACTGTTTGCGGAAAAATTCGGCACTTCGCCAACCTTAACACCGGAGCAGTTAACCCTTGTGGCCCGCCAGCGGCTGAGGGAAAAATATACTGCCGCTGAAGTAGGCGTTACCGGCGCTAATTTTATTATTGCCGATATTGGCGCTGTTGCCATTACCGAGAATGAAGGAAACGGCCGCCTTAGCTGTGCCTGGCCCAAAACACATATTGTTATTGCGGGTATTGAAAAAGTGATACCCAGCCTTACAGATTTAAGCATGTTCTGGCCGCTGCTTGCCACATACGGAACAGGCCAAAAAATAACCGTTTATAATACCATTGTTACAGGCCCCCGCCAGCCCGGGGAAACAGACGGCCCCGAGGAAATGTACGTGATACTGCTGGATAACGGCCGTACAAACTTATTAGCTAACCCCGCCACGCGCGAAGCACTGTACTGCATACGTTGCGGCGCGTGCCTTAATGCCTGCCCCGTGTACAAAAATGTGGGCGGCCATAGTTACGAAACAGCCTACAGCGGCCCTATTGGCAGCGTTATAACACCGCATTTAAAAGGACTGGCAGAATATAAGCACCTTAGTTACGCATCCTCCCTGTGCGGCAATTGCACGGAGGTTTGCCCTGTGCGTATTAACCTGCATGAGCTTTTGCTGGAAAACAGGCACGAGGCCGTACAGGAGGGCGACAGTACCTTAAGTGAACGGGTAGCCTGGAAGGTTTGGAAACAGGCCAGCCTGCACCGCGGCATGATGAACATGGGTAACGGCAAACTTAAAAATATGGTGGTAAATAAAGTGTTTAAAGCCTGGACAGCCCACCACGGCAACCTTGATTTTAGCCAAAAGACTTTTAATGAGATGTGGAAAGACAGGGAGAAAAAAGATTAGCCGCAATTTTTGTAAATTTGGAAAAATAGGGGAGCATGAAAGCTGTAACATTATACAAACTGTTTGCCAAGGATATTTACATCACCTGATGCTGCTTATTTACACCACACATACCTCCCGGCGGCTTAGTTATATTGCTGAAGTATTGTTGATGCAGGCCGGCAATAACCCGTTTACAATAACAACGGACAGGGATGAATTTACAGCTTACAGCGGGCCTAAAATAAACTACTCACCACAGCAACTTTACCCAAATGAATTTTGGATAAAGCCGCACACCCTGTTATTTGAAGACGGAATAAAACCACAGGGTACAGATACTTTTGAGTGGCAGGGGCTGAAAGCTTTTTTTGCAACCGGCGGCCACATACCTTTTGACATTTTTGCTGCGTCGTTTTACCTGGTAACCCGTTACGAAGAATACCTGCTGCATACCCTGGATGAATACGGGCGTTATGCACATAGTAACAGCACTGCATTTAAAGAAGGTTTCCTGCATTTGCCTCTGATAAACCTGTGGCTGAAACAGCTTGCAAAAATGATGGAGCTTAAATTTCCATCTTTCAATTTCCTCTTTCCTCCTTTTCTTTTCACCCCCACCTACGATATTGATATTGCGTATGCTTACAGGGGCAAGGGGTTTAAGCGTAACGCCGGTGCGTTGTACAAGGCAATAACAAAAGGAAGGCCCGGAGAAATTGCAGAGTGGCTGGATGCGGTTACCCATTTTGGAGAAGACCCCTTTGACACCTACCGCTGGTTAGATAATTACCATAAACATTACAAACTGAAGCCAATATACTTTTTCCTGCTGGCAGAAAGGCCCGGGCTGTATGATAAGAATATTTCTCCGGCACAGCCTTTAATGCAGCACCTGGTAAAGCAGCATTCAGAAAAATATACAACAGGCATTCATCCTTCGTGGCAGAGCGGCGACAACGAAGCATTGCTGGAAAAAGAGATAAGCACTTTACAGAACATTACCGGCAAGCCCGTTTACAACAGCCGCCAGCACTATATTCGTATGCAATTGCCGGCCACTTACAGGCTGCTTTTAAAATATAGCATTGCACAAGATTTTACAATGGGCTACGGCAGCACAAATGGTTTCAGGGCAAGCATAACCACCCCGTTTTACTGGTATGACCTGGAGAAAGACGAGCAAACAAAGCTATTGTTAAGGCCGTATTGTTATATGGAGGCCAACTCATATTTTGAACAACATTATACTGCTGCTGAAGCTGCCGGAGAATTACAGCAGTACCACGATATTGTTAAAAGCGTACATGGTGAATTAATTACTATTTTTCATAACCATTTTATTACACAGCAAAAACAGTGGATGCCGTGGAAGTATATGTACGCCGCATTTTTACAGCATAACCTTTAAGCTACGGCAATGTTTTCCGTATTCAATACGGGTATTGCCCTTTCAGCCTGGTCGGTAATAAGGGTCTTGGCAAACTCAAACTGTGCCCTGTAACTGCGGCCGTTGCCGGCTGTAGCAGTAGTAAAGTTTTTGTACAGGCTTCTTAACTCGCGGTAGGCTTTTGTAATTAATACTGCCCCCTGGGTATTTTTAATGTTACGGTACTGGCTGGCAAATTCCTGCATAAGGCTAAGCAGGTAAAGACGCAACTCAACGCAATCAGCAGGGGTGTGGTATTCAAGACTGGCAATGGCCGACAAAATCCTGTTAAGGTGTTTCATAAAAAGCAGGTTATTAGTTTATGTTTAAAATCAAAAAGCAGTTAAACCCAATGAGTATTAACTGTTTTGCCTTGTTCAAAAAATTGAATTCAAAAGGCATGCCAAAAATTTTACAGCATGATTTATAAACCGCTTACCTGCTCCTGAAACGGAAGGCTATATCTCTTATCCGTTCAGGAAAAATGTCATTCCTGTACGCTAATTCCTCCGGGTACACCCTTATGGAGCCGTTAGATAATTTTATTAAATAGTCGCCGTAGTCGGTAAGCGTATGTTCTGTGTAAGTGCCCAGGTCTTTTTTTACCGTCCGCACTTTTGCCAGCAACGCTTCTATTTCGGGCTGTCCGTATTGTATAGTATTCATCATAATTAGCTTTGTTTGCATATCTTCAAAATTCGTACCCTAAAACCTTTTCTTTCGCCATACTAATAACGTACCGGCCGCCTGCTAAGTATATTTTTAGTTGTTTTTTACCAACTGGTTTTTATATGTGTAAAAAATAAAATAATACCTTTCATGCAGGCTTGCATACAACCTGTTTGCCATTTAAAACTTAGTATTTATGATATCAAGGCGTTCATTTTTAAAAACAACCTCTTTTGCATCTGCCGCTGTACTCGCGGCCCCGTCATTTGCCGCTGCCCGTAAAAAAACCGATATAGGCGTACAGCTTTATACCGTGCGCGACCTTATGGCTAAGGACCCCACCGGCACATTGGCCAAAGTGGCAGCTATTGGTTATACTACTGTTGAAGGGGCTACTTATACAGGCAGCGAAAAGTTTTACGGGATGGAACCCAGGGAGTTTGCAGGAGTTTTAAAGTCAAGCGGGTTATGGATGCCCAGCTCTCATTACCGCCTTGGCGAAGACAAGGAAAACGGCGCTTCACCCAAAGGCACAATGCTTAACGATTGGCAAAAAGCGGTTGACGATGCCGCAGCCGTGGGTATAAAATATATGGTTTGCGCCTGGCTATCGCCCACTGAAAGGGGTAACCTTGACCATTATAAAGTACTGGCCGAAGACCTGAATAAAGCAGGTGAAACCTGCAAAAAGGCGGGCATACAAATGTGTTACCACAACCATGATTTTGAATTTGAAAAGCAGGGCGACAGCTACCCCTACGATGTAGTAATGGCCAATACTGACAAAGATGCAGTGAAGTTTGAAATGGATTTATACTGGGTTACCAGGGCAGGGCAGGACCCCATTGCATTATTTAACAAATACCCCGGCCGGTTTCCGCTGCTGCATGTAAAGGATATGGACAATACGCCAAAAAAGATGTTTACCGAGGTAGGTAAAGGTGTTATTGACTTTAAAAAGATATTTGCCCATAAAGACAAAGCCGGTGAGAAATACTTTTTTGTGGAGCAGGATGTTTGCCCCGGCAACCCGCTTGACAGCATTAAAATAAGCTACGATTATATTAAAGCGAACCTGGTGTAACATTGCTTTTTTCCAGCGGATCAGTACGCTGCATACAACTACCAGGCCGCAATAGTTTTAACCCGCAAAACCGTGATAAGTGTCGCGGGGTAGAAGTTATTGTGTTTACTTAACCGATAAAGCAGCAGGCATGTACATTATACCATGGCGAACTGCAGCACCAGCCTTAGTAAAAGGTTAGTTTGCTTAATGATGTGGCAATGTTTAATACAGCTTTGCCATGCCCCGCCAAACCATAATAGTTTATTGATTTTTTAATTAAATCAGCTTCAAGCTTTAGTTTTCCTGCCATTAGGCTTTTCCTGCCTTCTTTTTGCTGATGAGACGCAGTATCGGCATATACCGGCGAAGTTGTGCTATTATCAGGAGGGGGCGCCGGTTTTAATAAAAATGCAGATTTATTCTCAACAGTCGAAAAAATACCATGCACTGTAA
>DASZUX010000144.1:0-12459 GCA_035547455.1 Chitinophagaceae bacterium | reverse complement strand
TAAGAACAATGGCAAAGTCTTCAGCGGCAAACGGCAGCGTTTCATATTCAAGTGTGGTACAATCAAGCAGCAATACATGATCTTTTTTGCCCATTATACTTGCAAACTGGTCCATAATACCACACTGCACGCCAGGGTACGTTTGTTCAGCCTTTTGGCAAAGGCGGGCAATATCTATCCTGCTTAGGCCAAGGTTAAACAGTGTGTTTAAAGCAAAGGCAAGCCCGCATTCTACTGCGGCAGACGAAGACAGACCCGCACCAACCGGTAGGAAACCGCCAAATACTATGTTGAAACCCCTGATGGAATAATTTGCTTTAAGCAACTGGTCAATAACGCCAAGAATATAATTCTTCCACCCGCTCATAACATGAATTTCATCCAGGGCAATATCAAGTTCTTCATTCATGTCTGCGCTTAATACGCATACCCGGTTGGAGTTATTTACCGATGCGGCAAAAAAAATGCCCTTATCAATAGCACCGGGCATTACAAAACCGTCATTGTAATCAACATGTTCGCCGATAAGGTTTATCCTCCCGGGCGAGAAAAACAGAGCAGGCTCTGTGTCAAATCTTTTTCTGAATAGTGCTGCAATTTCCCCGGCACTTGCTATCATGTACAAATAATTAACGCGATAAGTGTAGTGTGTAAACGGTTGCAAAAGTATAAAGTTCACCCGGTTTTGCAATAATTAAACCAATACCATTATTAAATGTGTTGGGTGCACCACTTAAGTTCTCAATAGCAATGCTTTTACGGTGGGGTGGTGTATACACCTGCAGGTATGGGTAATTCTCTCTTGCAGTTATGGTTAGCTGTAAACCGTTTGCAGGATTACTTAGTGTACAGGCTGGTTTATCGTTGTTGTCTAATACAAAGCTATTGTCCAAAAAGGTGCTGCCAATACTTGCAGAAGTCAAAAACAAATCGCTGTCAACTACGTTACCGGTGGGTACAAGGCGGTCATCAAATTCAAGCATCTTGCCGGCGTTCATTTCAAACTGCCAATCATTAATGCTACCCCCTAATGTAAAATAAGGATGCCAGCCATCGGCAAGCGGCATATTGTTTTTACCGGTGTTGGTTATTTCAACACTTATTGAAAGAGAGTCATTTTTTGATAACGTATAGGTTACCTTAGAATGGAAAGTAAACGGGTACCCCTCATCAGATTTTTCATAATCAAACTCAAGTGTTACAAATGCTTCCTCTTCCCCCGCAAATTTTGACGTAACGGTAAAAGGGGCATCAAACAATAAGCCGTGTATGGCCTCCTGGCCTAAAAAAAATTTGTCAAGCACATAGTCATGGCCTTCAAAACTATACCGGCCACCTGTTACGCGACAGGGAAAAGGTGAAAGCCGGGCGCTTTTAAAGCCGGCAGTTATATTGTCCCGTGCATCTTGTGGAGATGTAAATCCATCAATTACATTATAACTTGTATCGTAACCGCGTATTCCGAAGGCGTTTAGCAGGGCTCCAAAAGCATATATTTCAGCCCAGGTGCCATTATTATCGTTGCGTAATGTTATAACCGGGAAGATATTGGACTTTGCTACAATTGAAAAAGCCATTTGCAATCATTTGTTTTAACAAAATAAACTGTTTTTTGGGGAAAGAAACGTTACTAAAGCCGGATTTGCATTTTTTAAATAATAGCCATGTGAAAAATCACATACGCTACTGTGTTAAATCACAGTTGTTCAGGCTGGCAGGAATTTCATCTTTGCTGCATGATGACGGGCTCAAACGGTCGTTGTTATCTATGAATTACAGACAATTTTTCTCATTGGAGTTATATGCTGACACACAAAATCCGGCGGTTTTCTAACCGCCGTTTTTAATTCAGTATAATTATACAGGGTGAAAAATCTCTTTGGTCCTGGTGAAAAATCACCTCTGTTATAACGGGTATGGAAATCATCTTTGTGTGGTAAAAGAGATATATACAAATTAATTATAAACGATTTTCATTGGGGGTTATATGCTGACGCAATCTCGGCGGTTTTCTAACCGCCGTTACTTTTTGCCCTTAATCCTTGCCCCTTTTATGAGTATTGAAGTTCTTTATCGGCCGCTTCAAATATTTTCTTCTTTTTCCAGTCGTACCATTTAACCGGCATTGTTTTTTTCATCAGGGTATCAATGTTGCGCATCCCTATAAGATTCCATACCCCCTTTATTTTGCCTGCAAACGAGTTATTAAGTGCGCGCAGGCTCATGGCAAAACCGCTGTCAATATATTCCATGTGGTGCCAGTAACCGCCGGGCATAAATAAAGTATCACCCGGTTGCAGAATTATATCGTAACCCTCTGCTTCATCCACTGCAGGAAATTGTTTGGTGTCAAGTTTAGATTTTTCAGGATCGTAGTAATTGCTAAAATCTGCAACACTTAACACTTCAAAAGGCTTACGGTATAGTTTATGTTGTTCTTTGTAGGGAAAGAGTAAAACCCGTTTTCTGCCGCCAAACTGTGTGTGTATTATATGGCTGAGGTCTATGTCAAAATGCATGTGGGTTATTGATCCCTGGCCACCCACAAACAGCATAGGTACTCTTTTTACAAAGCCTTTCATTAAATGATCGGGCCAGGTAAAATCTTTTGTAAGCTGGGGGGCATGGCTAAAGATGTTGAACAGGAAAATCCGCCACGCGGCAGGCCCTTTACTTATCATATCAATATATTCACCAAAAGTGGTATAGTCGTCAGCTGTGTTAATAGGCGTGTAAGCGTCACTTTTTACATTATTGTAGATGCCAACTTTCTCCGTCCCCGCCACTTCTTTAAGGTATTCCCAGTTCCATTTATTATAAGCCGGCCATTGTTTTGAAAGGTCGCGGATAACTACCGGCACTTGCGGTTCAAAATACCTTTTTTTAAATTCTGTCCCACTTATATTATCAACGGTATCTACATTCTTAAGCCGCATGCTGTTAAATAGTTTTCGTGCAAAGTTAATGTATGAAGAAATTGTTAACAACCGCAATGCGGAACACTATAATTTAGTTATCGTTAAAATTTGGGCTGCTAACGGTTTTATTCGTATCGCAACGCATCAATTGGGTCAAGTATGGATGCCTTTTGGGCAGGGTAATACCCAAAAAATACACCTGTTACCACGCACACCAGGAACGAGATTAATACCGATGACTGTGTAACCAGCGTAGGCCAATTTAAAAGGCCGGTTACAAGCCTGGTTGACACAATACCCAGTGCAATACCAATAAGCCCGCCCGTAATACTTATAAGTACTGCCTCAATTAAAAATTGCATCAATATATCCCTCCCACGGGCGCCAATAGCCATCCTCAATCCTATTTCGCGGGTACGCTCAGTTACCGACACGTACATAATATTCATAATGCCGATACCCCCTACCACCAATGATATGCCGGCGATAACAGCCAGCAAAACCGTTAATAGCTGGCTGGTGGAACTGAATGTACTGATAAGCTCTTCCTGTGTGCGTACAGCAAAATCATCATCTTCACCAGCTTGCAGCCTGTGGGATTGCCGCAATATCTGCGATACTTCCGCGGAGGCGGGTTCAGTAGAGTTTTGATCAATGGCAGAGGCATATATATTTTGAAAATAGATAGTTGCCGTAATGCGTTTCATAACCGTTGTATAAGGCGCCAGTATAATATCATCCTGGTCCTGCCCAAACGCATTTTCGCCTTTAGTGCCTAAAATACCAATTACTTTTAAGGGGATTGTTTTAAACCGTATGATTTTACCAATCGGGTCATCTCCATTTGGAAACAGGTTGGTAACCACTGTTTGACCAAGCAGGCAAACCTTGGCGGAAGCAGTTACATCTTTATCTGTAAAACTAACGCCGTCTTTTAAAGGCCAATCCCTGATGGTGAGGTATGAAGGACTTACCCCCTGCAGGCTTGTTGACCAGTTATCAGCGCCGTTTATCACCTGCCCGCGGGACGATACTGCCGGCGAAACTGCGCTCAGGTATTGAGCTTTCTGCAAGGCTTTTACATCGTCTTCATCAAGCGAGTTTACTGATGTGGCATCTAACCTTGCGCCACCTGTTACGTTGCTGTTGGGCCTTATGGTTATCATGTTGCTGCCCATGCCGGCAATTTGGTCCTGTATGCTTTTTTTTGATCCCTGGCCTATAGCTACCATAGCTATAACAGCACCCACGCCGATAATAATACCAAGCATGGTTAAAAAGGCGCGCAGTTTATTACGCTGCAGTGCCCGTAAGGCTATTTGTATAAGATTTGTAAAGCTCATATATATATTCAATAATCTGTACTTGTTGGCAATGATTGTAACACCTGTTTGGCAGACTGTACATTACTGTTTAACGAGTCTTTTAATATCCGGCCGTCACGCAGCATTACCGTCCGGCTGCTGAATGATGCTATATCGGGCTCATGCGTAACAAATACAATGGTTTTATTTTGCTGCTGGTTAAGCTCCTGCATTAATGCCATTATTTCGTAGGATGTGCGTGAATCAAGGTTGCCGGTAGCTTCGTCCGCCAGTATCATTACCGGGTCGTTAACAAGGGCCCTGGCTATGGCCACCCTTTGCTGCTGCCCGCCTGAAAGCTGGTTGGGTGTATGGTCAAGCCTGTCACCTAATTTTACAGCCTCCAGCGCCCACACCGCTTTTTCGCGCCGCTGCCTTGCAGATATTTGGCTGTTGTACAACAAAGGCAGTTCCACATTTTCCAGCGCTGTTGTTCTTGGAAGCAGGTTATATGATTGAAACACAAAACCTATTTTATTATTGCGTAGTCTTGCAAGTTCATTTTTGCCTAATAGCTTAACATAGGTGCCGTCTAATATGTAATCGCCGGAAGTAGGCTTGTCAAGACAGCCTAAAATATTGAGTAAAGTTGTTTTACCGCTGCCGCTGCTGCCCATAATAGTTACAAATTCACCCATACTTATTATAAAACTTATCCCCCGTAAGGCGTGCACGGTTTCAGAGCCTACGATAAAGTTTCGTGTGAGTTCCTTTATTTCCAGTATGGTATTAGTTGCCATATTTATACCTTGCTGTTAATTATTATTGCGGCCGCCGCCCGCCGTTGCTGTTGTTGTTTCGCCGCTGCGGCAGAAAGGGGCTTCTTGCTGCAGCAGCGGCTTTGGCGTCTTTGCCCTGTGTGTCAGTGCCTGTTATTACTTCATCATTTTTGGTAAGGCCACTTACCACCTCAACGTTCGCGTCATCGTTAATGCCGGTAAATATTCGTTTCCTGACAATAGAATCTCCCCGAAGCAACCATACAGTGGCAGCTTCGGCAAAAGAATCTTTTGGTATCTTTATGTTTTTCTGTGATGAATCTGCCGTATTGCCTCTTTTTTGAGCCTGTTGGGCAGCATTACTGTTCCTGTTACTGCGGTTATCGCGCCTGCCAACAATAATATACTTTTTTAATTGGGCGGAATCGGGCTGGTAGGTTAGTGCACGCGCTGGTATAAGCAGTACATTGCTGTCTGCTTTTGTTATAATGGTTATACTGGCTGTCATACCGGGCTTAAGCTTCATCAACGCGTTGGGGGCATTAATCATAGTTGTATAAGTTACCACGTTGGCAGATACGGAGGGCTGCAACCGTATTTCACTAACTTTGCCCTCAAATACATCGTCAGGAAAAGCATCTACTGTAAAGGTAGCATTCTGCCCAACTCTAACGGCGCCTATATCAGCTTCGTCAACGGCTGCCTGCACCTGCATTTTAGTCAGGTCTTTGGCAATTACAAACAGGGTAGGTGTATTAAAACTGGCTGCTACAGTTTGCCCCACACTTACATTACGGCTTAACACTGTACCATCTATAGGCGAGAAAATTTGCGTGTACGACAGGTTTTTTTGTGCTGCTTTTATTTGCGATTGCAGGTTTTCAACCTGTGCTTTTGCTGTATTGTAACTGTTTAAGGCCGTTTCTTCATCTACCTGGCTTACAGCACCCACATTATATAACTTGGTTTGCCTGTCGTATGTTGTTTTAGCATACGTAAGCTGGCTTTGGGCACTGGCATAATTAGCCTGTATTTGTTGTAACTGCGCCTGCAAAACGGTAGGGTCAATTTGTGCTAATAACTGCCCCTTTTTTACCTTGTCGTTAAAATCAACATAAATAGATTGAATTGGCCCGGATATCTGGGTACCTACCAGTACCGTATCAACGGGCTGCACCCGGCCTGTTGAAGTGACGCTGGTAGATATGTTGCCAACCTGCGGTTTTTGGGTAACAACTATTACCTGTTCTTCTTTTTTGGCGTTTAACCAATACCAAACGCCCCCGCCGGCGGCTGCTATAATTAGTAGTATTATTAACCACCTGATTTTTTTCATACTTGCCAATTTTTAAAGTGTTACGGGCATGCCCATGTAAAACTCATATATCTTAATATACAGCACGGTGTTGTATTTAGCCTGTATATATGATTGTAATGCCTGTATGTACAGGTTTTTTTGTACCAGCAGGTCAACGCCGTTAATCGCGCCAAGCTTCATTTGTTCATTAGTTATCTGGTAGCTTTGCTGCGCAGAAGAAAGAGCTATTACAGCCGCATCATACTGGCTTTCTGCATTCAGCACATTAATATAAGCCTGTTCCACAGCCTGTGATAATATAGTTTTTGTATTAGTAAAATCATTCTCGCTTTGGGCTATGCTTATTTTGCTTTTTTCTACAGCCGTCTTGGTAGCCCTTTTGTTAAAGATTGGAACAGACAGGGTGAGCCCAACCTGCTGAAAAAAATTATTGTCCAGTTGCCTGAAATAGGCGCCGGAACTATTGGAATAGCCGGTTGAAAGCGAGCCGTTTGCAGTAATAACCGGCCGCAAGCCGGCCTTTGCCTTCTCAAGATCAAGTTGCGCTATGTCAACCTGCAATTGCCCGTTTTTTATTTCAGGCCGTGTTTGCAGGGCCGAGCCAAGTGCTCGGTCAAGTGCAGGATACATTTTTTCCGCAGTGATCGAATCGGGAACATTGGCTTCAAAAGATGTATTAACCGGTAACTGCAGTAACTGCTTTAGCGTTAATGTATTTTGGCGTAATGTATTGTTTGCAAGCACAAGATTATATGCATCGTTGGCTGCCTGCGCCTGGAAGGTAACCATGTCCTTACGCGCAACACTGCCGGCATTGTAAAGCGTCTGTTCCTGCTGTAACTGTGCCTGCGAGGTGTTGACTACATCCTGTAAGTAAACAATATTTTCTTTGGCCAGCAGTATATTTAAAAAGGCTTGTGTTATTTGCAGTATAATATCGTTTTCGGTCTGAACAATATCAAGGTTGGCAGACTGAAGCAGCAGCCCTTTTTGCTTTATGTCATTATTAATGAAATTGCCATTATACAGCGTAATACCGGAATTAATAGAAAAGTTTTGAACAACACCGGTATGGCCCCGAAACGAAACTCCGTTTGTATCAAGCACATTGCCGTGTGTAAACGAATGGCTGAAACCGCCGCTTAAATCAGGCTGCCTTGCAGCTCTTGATTGTAATAAATCCTGCTGGGCAGATTGTGCAGTAAGGCGCAGGTTATTTATCTGGATGTTGTGCTGTTTTGCATAGTCAATACATTGCTGTAGTGTCCATTTTATGCCCTTTTGGGTGGCTGTATCCTGCGCATTGGCAAATACAGCCGCTAAGCAGGCCAATGTAAGGGTTATACATACTCTTAGTCTAACCATTTTATACATTTTAGGTTACGATTGCCAAGTAGTTTAATTTTTCAGGCTGCCAGGATGGTTTGGAGTCTTTAAGTTACTGCTAATACATCAATTCTCCCTGAATGACATTATTAAATTAGGCACGTTTAAAGCCACATTTACTGATTTTGGTGGCCAGGGATGCTAATTTCGGTAAGGTTTAAAAAAGCATAGGCAGATTATGCAGTGTTTAGGCAGGTAAAAGGGAAAAGAATATTCAATTTAAGTTGCTAACAAAATTTCTCATTTTTCCATTTTCTGTAAACACCGTTTCTTTGCAATCCGGATAAAGCCCGAAATTCAGTAAGAGTTGAAGTTGGCGAAAAACGCCGTCTTTCCGCATTATTCAGTTTTTAGGCTTCCGGCTTACCAACATTAAACAATAAACTCCAGTTATGAGCTACATTGCCGACATTCACGCCCGCCAGATATTAGACAGCCGTGGTAATCCCACTGTTGAAGTTGATGTAATTACCGAAAACGGCCACCTGGGCCGTGCAGCAGTGCCCAGCGGCGCCAGTACCGGTATCCACGAAGCAGTTGAACTGCGGGACAATGATAAAAGCGTTTACCTGGGTAAGGGTGTGCTGAAGGCTGTTAGTAATGTAAACGATATTATAGCCGACCAACTGGTTGGCTGGGCAGTAAATGATCAAACCGGCATTGACGCTAAATTGCTGGAATTAGACGGTACTGAAAATAAAAGCAAGCTGGGTGCCAACGCAACGCTTGCAGTGTCAATGGCTGTAGCCAAAGCGGCTGCTGTTGAAAGCAGCCTGCCATTGTACCGTTACCTTGGCGGTGTTAACGCTACCTTTTTGCCTATACCCCTTATGAACATTTTAAATGGCGGGGTACATGCAGACAATAAGATTGATTACCAGGAATATATGATTGTTCCCGTAGGTGCGGAAACTTTCAGCGAGGGCTTACGCTGGGGGGTAGAAGTATTTCACGAATTGAAGAAAGTGCTTAAAAAGAAAGGATATAGTACCAACGTGGGTGATGAAGGCGGTTTTGCACCGGACATACAGAGTAATGAAGAAGCTATTGAAACCGTACTGCAGGCTATTGAAAGTGCTGGCTACAAAACAGGTAGCCAGATTGGCATAGCGCTGGATGCTGCAAGCAGCGAAATGTTTAAAGACGGTAAATACAAATTTTATAAGAGCAGCCAGAAGGAAATTACCAGCGATGAAATGGTAGATTACTGGTCAAGCTGGGTGAATAAATACCCTATCATTTCTATTGAAGATGGGATGGCCGAAGAAGATTGGGATGGCTGGAAGAAGCTTACCGATGCTATTGGCCATAAAGTGCAACTGGTTGGTGATGACCTGTTTGTAACCAACACTAAGATTTTACAACGCGGTATTGATAATGGGGTGGCCAACAGCATTTTAATTAAGGTAAACCAAATTGGTACCGTTACCGAAACCATTAATGCCGTGCAACTGGCTCAAACTCATGGATATACTACAATTATGAGCCATCGCAGCGGTGAAACAGAAGACACTACTATTGCCGACCTTGCGGTTGCACTTAACTGTGGTCAGATTAAAACCGGCAGTGCCAGCCGCACAGATCGTATGGCCAAATATAACCAGCTTATACGTATTGAAGAAGCTTTGGGAAGCAGCGCTATTTACCCCAAAGGCAGGTATAAGTTTGGTAAATAGTAGCATGCGCCGCAATAAATTATTTTTATAAATCGTTGGGTGAAATTGTATTTTTACAATGCCCAACGATTTTTTTTATGTCAACTTTTGCCAAAATATTACGCATTGCCGGCAACAAATATGTAATAGCCATTACTGTATTTGCTGTGCTGATGCTGTTTGTTGACAGGAATAATATTTTTGAGCAAAGACAACGTAAGCTGCAGCTTAACGACTTGTTAGCCAGTAAAAAGTTTTACCAGGACGAGATTGATAAACTTAAAAAGAACCTGGCCGACTTAAAGAATAACCCCGCCGCCCTTGAAAAGTATGCCCGCGAAAATTACCTGATGAAAAAAAGCAATGAAGACCTCTTTATTGTTGACAGCACCGCAGCAGAAGCCAAAAAGTAAGGCCCGCATGCAATAATTTGCCATCCATGCCGTTTTTAGGATAAGTAACGCAAAACTTACCGCAAAATTCCAATATCACTATGAGGTAACTTTTATTACTTCATTTTATTATCTATTCTGCCATGCCGAATTTTACTACAGAAGACCTTATACTTTTTATGTACAACGAAATGAGTGAGCCGGAAAAAGCAAGCCTTGAACAGGAACTTCAGTTCAATTGGGCATTAAGAGAAAAATTGCAGGTGCTAAAAGAATCTGAACAGCGGTTGCAAAAAATGTCGCTGCAGTCGCCGCGCAGGCAAACAATTGCCGCTATAATGGAGTATGCAACGCACTCGTCTGAAGTGCCCCGCTAAAATCTCACAAAACGGTGTTTTTAGCTACATTCGTTCTTTAATACCGTTATGACGCTTAAAGAACGCTATAAAATTGTTTTCGCTTATTTTGAAAAAGCTATTCCCGAGCCTGAGACGGAATTAATGTACGATAATCCCTACCAGCTTTTGGTAGCAGTAATATTATCGGCCCAATGTACTGATAAAAGGGTTAATTTAACTACCCCTGCTATTTTTGATAAATATCCTGACGCCATAAAGTTATCCGGGGCTACTTTTGATGAATTGTTCCCACTTATAAAAAGTATCTCGTACCCCAACAATAAAACAAAACACCTTATTGGCATGGCCAAAATGCTGGTGAACGATTTTAATGGTAAGGTGCCAATGACGGTAGATGAACTTGTTAAGCTGCCCGGTGTAGGCCGTAAAACAGCCAATGTAATAACGTCTGTAATTGATGAACAGCCTAACATGGCGGTAGATACACATGTTTTTCGTGTATCAGCAAGGCTGGGGCTTACCAAAAATGCAACAACACCCCTTGCAACAGAAAAACAGTTGGTGGCCAATATACCTAAAGAAAAAATACACACTGCCCACCACTATTTAATTTTGCATGGCAGGTATGTATGCCTTGCGCGCAGCCCCAAATGTAATGAATGCGGTCTTACCGGCATTTGCCTGTATTATAAAAAAGAGGTTGCGCCAAAGCTTAAAAATTAAAACATTGTTTACCTGTAAAACAATAAAGGTATGCTGCACATAACAAAATATTATTACGGCGATTATGGCGAAAGCCAGCCCGGCAGTATTGAAAAAAAAGATATTGATTCCGTACAAACGACATTGCAACACACCTGGCCTTTATGGGAGGTGTTTATACGCAGCAGGCAGGGGCTTGAGCATAAACACGCCGGCAGCCTGCATGCCGCGGATGCTAAAATGGCTATAGAAAATGCAAGAGATGTATACTGCAGGCGTATGGAAGGGGTAAGCATTTGGGTGGTAGCGAGTGAAGATATACATGCCAGCAACCCGGAAGAGGCAGAAAGTTTATATGACCCGGCCAATGATAAGGTGTATCGTTACCCTACATTTTACCCTATGCCGGAAGGAGTAAAGCATATATAGTTAAACCTATGACTCCCTTAAGGGGAGAATAATATGAATAAAACAAATACTATACATAGCGCCGCTTCTTTTGAAAATCAGGAAGGCCATCCTTTAATTAACTACTTGCTTCACCTGGCGGATGATGCTTTAATACTGGGGCATCGCAACAGCGAGTGGTGCGGGCACGGGCCAGTGCTGGAACTTGATATTGCTATTACCAATATTGCTCTCGACCTGCTGGGACAGGCCCGTAATTTTTACCAGTACGCTGCCGGGCAGTTAAATAAGGAAAACGAAACAGGTGAGGTAACAGAAGATACATTGGCTTACTGGCGGAATGCCCGGGCATTTAAAAACTGTGTACTGGTTGAATTGCCCAAAGGCGACTGGGGAGTGACAGTGATGCGCCAATTTTTTTACAGTACTTACCAGTACTATCTCTACCAGCAGTTAGTACATAGTAAAGATGCCGGGGTTGCAGCCATAAGTGCAAAAGCATTAAAAGAGGTAACCTATCATGTGCGCTGGAGCAGCGAATGGATAATACGCCTTGGTAAAGGCACAGAGGAAAGCCATGCGAGGATGATAAACGCTGTTAATAACCTGGAGAATTACACGCAGGAGTTATTTGTACCCGCAGGGTATGAAGCATTTGCAGCGGCTGGTGGGTACGGTACAGATGTTGCAACCCTGTATAAGCCCTGGCTGCAAAAAGTAACAGAAATATTTGGTCGTGCATCTCTTGATGAAACATTACCGTTTGAGCATACGGGTACATTGCCGTTAGGAAAAGAAGGGCAGCATACAGGCTACCTTGATGAAATATTAACTGACTTACAATTTTTACAACGTAAATACCCGGGGGCTGCCTGGTAAACAGGGTAAGGAGTGCTACGCCCGTGTGGCCAGTTTCTTAATATCGCTAACCTCAATGATATGTTTATCATAACCATAAAGGGCAGCATTTATCATAGCAAGGCCTAACTGCTTAAGCGTGCTGCCCGCATTAGGCGATACCAACTTTATAATGGGATACATCCAGGTGATGTACTTATAAAATCCATGAGTGTTTTTAAGGCCTTTGGTTGGATGCAGGTAACCCGGGCGGAAATTGTATACCATTGTAAAAGGCATTTTCATCAGGTCATTTTCAGTTTTGCCTTTTACCCGCGCCCACATTACCCGGCCTTTTTCTGTACTGTCGGTACTGGCGCCTGATATATAGCAAAAAACCA
>DASZUX010000143.1:0-15440 GCA_035547455.1 Chitinophagaceae bacterium | reverse complement strand
ACGGCGCTGGCTGGTACGCAGGCCAATTAATTGCGCAGTTGTGGTGTAATTATGCTTTATCACTGTTTTTGTTCACATGTACATTAAAGGAGGGAGCCTTATAGTCTTTATCCAAATAATCCTGGGGTATGGTGGTAGTATTGCCATCCCGCGCCGCGCGGTAATGGGGCGACATAATTTCAATGCCTGCTTCGTTAAAGCAATCCTGTATGTTCTGGTGCAGGTGGGAGTATATAAGCGCCTGTTTATTGGGCTCTTTTGTATAAGCGTTTAACTGGTACGATACATAAAAATCATCCAGGCTTGTTTGCAGCACAAAGGGGGCAGGGTCGGGCAATACCATGTTTGTGCGCAGGGCGGCCCCTGTAAGCGCCTTATACACATCTTTCCATGGTGCATCGTAACCAATGGTTACGGTAGTATGTATAATAAGCCCTTTATCTTCGGGCCTTGTATTTGCAGAATAGTTTATCGTGCTGCTTGACAGCACGCTTGAGTTAGGTATGGTAATGTCTTCGTTTTTTATAGTACGTATGCGCGTTACCAGCATGGTTTTTTCTATAACGTCCCCGGCAATGTCTCCAATCTTTATGCGGTCTCCCACTTTAAAAGGCCGCATGTAGGTAATAACCAGCCCTGCTACCATGTTGGAGATGGCGCTGGAAGAACCCAGCGATATAAGGATGCCTACAAACACAGATACGCCCTGGAAAGCAACGGAGCTTGAGCCGGGTAAATAAGGCCATATAAGCACCACCATAAAGGCATACAGCAAAAATTTAAGAATATTAAACGTGGGCTTTGCCCAGTCTGCATGAAAACCTTTTATGCTAATGTTGCCCTTCTCAATTTCGGTTACAAAATACCGGATGGCTTTAATGGTGTACCTGAAAATAAAAAATATAACCAGTATGGTAAATAAATTAGGCAGGTAATCTATTATGCCGCTAAAGGCAGATTTTGCAGGGGTTAACACCCAGCGCAGCAGTGTATCCCGCCACGATTTTGTTTCTGGAAACAGGCTGAACAGCAACGGCAGCGAAAAATAAATAACAAGTATAATAACAATTATGCGCAGTACATTGTTGGTTTTTACCAGTATTACCTTAAGCTGCCTGGCCGTAAGCAATTTTATTTTGCGTATGGTTATGCCGTTGCCGTAAATGGTGGTGCTGTGTGTAAGCCATTTAACCGTTCTCCTGAATATTTTATTTATTACAATTACCAGTGCTGCAAGGGCAAGAATAATAATGGCGGCAAGGCCAATACGTTTTAACCAGTTTTGCAGGCTGTGGGCGCTGCGTTCGGCAACAATAGCGGTTTTTATTTCGGTCAGCCTGTTTTGGGCAAACTGTTTGGTATCTGCCCCTTCCCACAGGGCATCCAGCGGCGTTACTGTTAAAATAAGTGTTTCGTGGTTGTATAACAGGTCAAAACCATTGTCTGTTTCACTCAGGGTAAGCGAGTCGCCGTTGAAAAAAGCGTCATCATATAATTTTTTAAGTCTTGTGTTTATTGCGCCTGCCCTGTCCGCAGCATCAAACGATCCTGTTTTGGTATATACAAAAAATAGGGTATCGTTATTAAGAATTACAGGGTAACCGGTAGCGTGTTTTTTAAGCGCGTTTATTTTTTGTACCTGCTCTGCTTTGCGTACGGAGTCTGCGGCAATCATCTTCTGCAGGCTGTCTGCCAGCAGTTTGGTTTTTTGTTTATCGCC
The DNA here is from genome assembly GCA_035547455.1 of Chitinophagaceae bacterium. GTDB lineage: Bacteria > Bacteroidota > Bacteroidia > Chitinophagales > Chitinophagaceae > JABDFW01. The sequence goes on along the minus strand of DASZUX010000143.1, from coordinate 13,720 downwards.
GGCAGCCAGTTCAAGGTCTTTTTGAATTTGTAATTTAATGGCCGAATCGAGCTGTAATTGCTGCTGCTGCTGTTTAAGCAAGGTTTCTGCCGCATTCCGCAGCGAGTCCCTGTGCAGGCTGTCGGCATTGTTTTGCCCCATCGCACGGGTTACAAACAGGCAGGCAAAAGTAAAAATGAGCAAAGGTACATATTTGTTCATTTACCACACAGTTTTGTTGCACTTTTTATTTGGCCGCGCCTTGTTTTCTCAAACAAAGGCATTCAAACCCAATGCAATATTAAATTTACAAAATATGCTGCTAATGTATAACAGCATTCAGGAAGGGTTACAGCAGCCGCTCCAGCACATAATATACAATGGGGCAAAAGGTTGAATTTTTAAGGGTAATGTTTGGCCGTTTTAAAATTACATCTTCATCCGTGTAGGGAAAACGCCTGCAGTCGCCCGGCCTTTCTTCGTAAATGCTGCAGCGGTTATCCTCCTGTAAAAAAGGGCAGGGGCTTGTTTTTACCACGTAATCGCCATCTTCATCCAGCCGTAAATACTGCTCAATAAAAACGCTTTCACGCAAGCCAAGGTGTTTGCTTATACGTTTTATATCAGGTGTTTTAAAACGCGGCGAGTAATTTTTGCAGCAGGCGGCGCAGCTAAGGCAGTCAATTTTTTCAAAAGCCTGTTCATGCAGCACGGGCAGTTGTTTCAGCACCTTGTTTTTATCAGCCCGCTGCAAAAGGCGTTTGTATTCTTTTTGCCTGTCTGCACTCCGTTTCTGCCAGTTATCTAAGTTTACCTCAGCCATGTAATAGTATTATACCGCTGCAAAATTACGGGTTAGGCAAATGTTATTACCTGTTATGTATTTTATGGGAGGGGTAACGCATTAAAAAATTTGGAAGTTTTTTGTTTGTATTTTATGAGCCGCAGGCTCATTTTGTGGTAGAAGAATGAAATAATGAGTCGCAGAGCGTTCCTCAGGAACACCTGGTGGTTACATTTCCCTTGTTCTGTCAACCAAATATCTCAAAAACTGTTAACGGCTATTATTGTAAGTACTTAAGCGCAATCCAGGCTATTTAATATGCCAGTCCTGTATTTTATGGGGTACGCTTGCCGTTGCAAAATGTCGTCCGGCAGTGCTGGTAACTCAATCTTTTGCGTTTCCGTAAATAACCAATCATCAAACCATCTCCCAACTTCTTGCCGTTTCCACTTATTTTTGCTGCAAACCTGTACTGGCAATGGATGACCTTCGTGAACAGTGGCTTATTCTTATTTCAACCCCCATTTACTTTATAATAATAGGGCTTGAAATTTTACTAACCCACCTGCAGCACCGTAAAAGCTATACGGTTAAGGATACATTTACCAACCTGTATCTTATGCTGTTTAATTCGGGCATTGACCTTGCTTTCCGGGTGGTGTACCTTGCTGTATTGCAGTACTTTTTCCTGCACGCGTTTTATAGCTGGCGGCACCCATGGCTGTACTGGGCAGTGCTGCTGCTGGCAGAAGATTTTATGTACTATTGGCTGCACCGGTTTGACCATGAAGTGCGTTTTTTCTGGGCTATACATGTTACCCACCACAGCAGCGAGCATTTTAATTTTACAGTAGGTTTCCGTTCATCCGTATTTCAGCCGCTGTACCGCTTTATATACTTTATACCCCTTGCCTGGGCCGGCTTTAAACCGCTTGATGTTGCCTTAATATACTCGGCCACCCAAATTTGGGGCATATTTGTGCATACTGAATTAATTAAAAAACTCGGCTGGCTGGAGTACCTGTTTGTAACCCCCAGCCACCACCGCGTGCACCACGGCCAAAACCACCAGTATATTGACCGTAACATGGGTATGTTCCTCATTATATGGGACAAACTGTTTGGCACCTTTGCCCCCGAAACCGAAAAGGTAGTATTTGGCGTAACCAAGCCCCCCAAAACCAACCGCCCGGCTGACATGATATTTCATGAATTTAAAAATATGTGGCACGACGTGCGCACCGCCCCCGACACCCGCAGCAAGCTAATGTACATATTTGGCCCCCCCGGCTGGAGCCACGAAACCAACACCGTTACCACACCCGCATTTGCAACGGAGGAAGTGATGGAGGAAGTGTAGGGGTGGAGTTTTGGGGACGGACTGAAAGTATTTCATGGCATCGGCTGATGCGTCACACACTTGGGCTGGGGAATTCAAACCAAAGGTTGAAGGCGTAAAAAGTTTAGGATGTACCGGCACTATTCATGATTTTTTAAAATATTGAGAAAAAATTATGACATGTGAGAATAAATACATATATTACCAAAACGCTATGAAACTTGCTCATGAAAAAAGAGGATCTAAAAATTCTAAGCAACAAAACGCATCCTAAAATAAGACTCAATTCAATATGTCCATACTTTACGATGTTTCCACTTCAATTTCCGTATAACCTTTTACAAAAAGCAAAAAAAACTGATGTAGTTTATGATCCTTTTTGTGGACGCGGAACTACAAATTTTGCAGCTCGCTTATTGGGGATAGATTCTTATGGGGTAGATAGCAATCCTGTTGCAGGAGCGATTGCCCAATCAAAACTCGTAAATGTTAAACCAGCCGCAATAGTTAATCTATGTTTGGATATTTTATTAAGCACTAATCCGAAAAATGTACCAAGTGGTGAATTTTGTGAATGGGCTTTTGATGCAGATACTTTAAACGACATTTGTAAAATAAGAGAATATTTAAATAATAAATCAAGCTTAACTAAAACTGAAATAGCGCTAAGAGCAATAATTCTCGGAGTACTACATGGACCAATAATGAAGGGAGACCCATCTTATTTGTCAAACCAAATGCCGAGGACTTTTGCAACAAAACCAGAATATTCAGTAAATTATTGGAAAAAGGAAAACCTTGTTCCGAAATATGTGGGCTTGGTGCCATTAATAAAGCGGCGTTCTGAATATATTTTTAATGACCAAATACCTAAGAACGCAAATGGAAAGATTATTTTGGCAGATAGTCGCAATGTAAAACATATTATTGACAAGAAGTTTACTTGGACAATAACTTCTCCGCCATATTTCGGAATGTCCACATACCCACAAGATCAGTGGTTGAGAAATTGGTTTTTAGGAGATAGTGACAAAGTTAATTACTCTACAAAGAGTCAAATAAAGCACTATTCAGAAAATGTTTTCGTGAGCGATTTGTCTGAAGTCTGGAAAAATGTTGCAATAAAAAGTACATGTAATGCTAATCTCTTTATACGATTTGGCGCTTTACCAAGTAAATCTGATAAAACGCCTTCTTATTTGATTAAGGAATCTTTAAAGCTTGCTGATTGCGGATGGAAAATTACGACAATTAAAAATGCAGGCCAACCAACAGACTCAACACGGCAAGCAAATCAGTTTAAAAATTCAACTGGAAAATATGTAGAGGAAATAGATGTATACGCTGTACTAAAAAATTAATAATGTTTGACCCCGAAGAAATACCCAGCTTAAGAAAATCAATCCAGGATTGTGCAGAATCAGATAGAAAGTTGCTTGATGACTTATTGGAAGAAGTAAAAATAATAAAGTCTATAGTTAAAGCAATTAAGCCTCGTACCACAACTTCTATATCATTAGTGGCCAGTGATGGTGGAAATAATAAATTGGTTTATGATCCGTTCTATTTTCAAATTATACGAGTTGTCGATTCTAATGGAAGTAAACTTTGTTTAGATATTGTTTCACCAACGACTGATACTGATGAGTTGAGCAAGCGACAATTTAATTTAGATGGCACACCTAATACCAAGTTGGGAAAACTAATGAAGGATTTGGGTTGCAAAACATTAAATGATGTAAGCTCAATGATTCCTAGTGGATTAAAAGCTCGTACGAATCCAGACCAGGTTTCACCTTCTTGGGTTTTAACATACAGGGATTTATGCGAATGGGCTGTTTTATATGATAAAATTTGCTACACAAGATTTTCTACAAATACGTTGATTGTCCGCGATGGTTTGCTTAGGAGCAAGTTGTTTAGCAAGGATTTGTTTGTAGTTATGATGAATAAAATTATTGAAGCTATTGACAAGGCTTATAATGAAGATAAAGTTAAGATTTTTATAGTTGGTCTTGCAAAGCACAGTCAAGTTCTATCGAGGTACGCTCTATCTATGCATATAGAGGATGTTTTTCCTAAAGGGGAGCCACGGTTTGCAAAAATTGATAAAACTTTAGAGGAGAAATCTTATGCATGGAAAGAATTTATTAGAAAAGATCAAAGAGACATTGCTGAAGGTGAAGAAAAGAACAAGTTTTCAGTCGGGGATATGTATCTGGTTAGATTTGGAAAAATGAGTGGAGACCCTCTTTGGGCTGTTGATTTGTTATATACTCAGACATCTAATGATGCGGAAGTATTTGGTTATCTACTTGCTGATGCCATAGACGGTTTTCCCGTGCCTTTTTATCCAATGTGTTTACAAAAGGCTCATGAACACGCCCAAATAGTAGATTTTGATATGGATATTTTGCAGGATTCTATTATTGAGGCAATTAGAGAATTGTTGCCTCAAGGAAAGAAAACAATCATTGATGAGCAAGTTTTTAATTCAGACAAATCACAAAATAGATACTCATGAAACTTTTTCCAAAAGATAGTGAAATAGGAGTTTTTAAAGGGTTTAGTGAAGGGGGGTTAGAATTTCATGCGGATATAATTTTGAAATATCATAATAATTTTCAAAATATACCTATGCATGGGCAATTTCTCATTGTGGGTCTGGAAGGTGATGATGAGGCAGTTCTAGGTCGAATCACCGAAATTGCAGCTCAAGGTAAATTATCGGGTTCCACAGGGGAAGACTATGGAATAAGGGCAATGACTGAAGGAAGAACTGTGCCGGAAGACTTGCGAGAACAATATTTAAAATACCGAATTGATATAAGAGTTTTGGGTGTATTAAGAGTTGCAAATGATAGGCTTATCTTCGCGGCATCTCATCGTAGATTGCCTCATGTTGGTAGTAAAGTTGCATTCTTATCTGACGAACTGCTAAAAGAGATTGCGGGCCATAACATAAAGAATGATAATGGTACTGAAGCGGCAGAATTTGGCTTTTTTGCTCTTGGTGAGTTTATATACAGTGGTAACGATAAACGAATGACTACAGAGCCTTGGATGCATATTAAAAATCCTGTGGTTACACCTCGCTTTAAAATAAACCAATTAGTTTCTAGGCGATCTTTTGTTTTTGCCAGAGCAGGCTTTGGTAAATCTAACTTGGTTAAATTATTATTTAGCAGTCTCTACAGGGAGACGCCAACAGTTAAAAAAAGAGGTGAAAAGTTTGTACCTGTTGGAACGTTAATATTTGACACTGATGGAGAATATTTTTGGCCTGACGACAATGATAGACCTGGATTGTGCGACGTCCCTCATCTTGAAGATAAATTGGTTGTATTTACCAATAAACATGGACCTAGTGAATTTTATCAATCTTTTGTTGCGGGAAATATAAAGCTTGATATTCGAAGATTAAAACCATCTGAGATTATTTCAATTGCTCTACCTGCAGAGCGGCAATCACAACAGAATGTTCAAAAATTGAAAGGACTTAATTCTGTTTTATGGGCAAGATTGGTTGATTTAATTTATTCTACAAGAAATGGAACAGATTTAGGAGACATAAGAGCAATAATTTTGGGTGAGGCTAATAGGGATGATGAAAGACAAGATGCAGAAATAACTGCAATTAGGTCAAATATGACGACCATTGTAGGTTTATTGCATGATCCAAGCAGTCAAATAAAGGATAAGCTTTTCTCAGCTTTAAAGGTGGGGAAAATATGTGTAATAGACATATCCCAAATGCGAGGCCACGCCGGATTGATTTTGTCAGGAATTATTCTTCAACAAATTTTTGAACATAACCAAAATGAATTTACAAAAAAAGACCCAGATAGCATTCCAACAATTGCAATATTAGAAGAGGCTCAATCCGTTTTAGGAGGAGCTGGTGGTTCTGACAGCCCATATATAGCTTGGGTCAAGGAAGGAAGAAAATTTAATTTAGGTGCGGTACTTATAACTCAGCAACCAGGAAGTATTTCAGATGAAATATTAAGTCAAGGTGATAACTGGTTTTTATTTCATTTATTATCAGCTGGAGACCTTCAAGCTGTAAAAAAAGCGAATGCACATTTTAGCAATGATATATTGAGTTCTTTGTTAAACGAACCTATTCCCGGAAATGCAATATTTTGGAGTAGTTCTGGTGGGACACCTTACCCAATTTCCGCTCGAATATTAAGCTTTGAAAATTTATACAATCGAAAAGATAAAGATTACAACTTAGCAGCTGTTCGGACATATGCAACAGAATTGAATGAAAGCTTTGAGGAAGAGTTGAAAAGCACTATAAAAGAAGTTGGAGAGGTAAAAATTGAAACGGAAATTGTTACTAATGAAGGTGATATTGCAACAGAGGAGACTGGAGATTATTTAAAGCTTGTCTGGAAATCAGTAATTGAAGTTGCAAAAAAGGATGATGTTTTTTTAAATGAAATAAAAACAAAAGGAAAACCTTGGAAAGGGATAATGGTATATTTAAATGGAAAAATGCCCAAGAGTATTGAGCCTAGTGAACGAGAAACTTTAGTTTATGAGAATATGAAGTATTTGCTTAATTCCATTTTGGGAGATAATATATGGGAAACAGAAAAAAAAGATTCTAAATCAAATCCAGGTCAAAAAACAAGCTGGGTTATATTAAAAAGATAATTTACTCTCTTGTAGTTTCTTTTTTTTCTTTCTCCGCAGAGTCTCTTTACAAGATATGCGCATCGCCAAGGGACTCTGCGGCAGGTTTAGCACCACCGCCCATCACCGCGGTAAAGTTGGCTTTTACTTAGTTCTACAACACCTAATGCCAGCTGTAGTGCTTAGCCCGGCTTTCGTCTAACCCTGCCGCAGCGTTATGCCACCGCACAAGGCCCGGCAATAAGGCACTGCGGGTAATTCTCTTCTGTCAACCATTCTTCCCCCCTCCCCCCAATTTTTCGTAAATTTGTAGTCTCCACAGGCAGGCTACATTCCCACCTTTCTCCAGGGCAGCCACCCGCTCTTTCACATCATGGTTCATGGCCGGTTTTATACAGGTACGCTTACTGTTTCTCAAACCTTTCTTCGTAAACCTCATCCGCAAAACATAGGTTTTTGGAAACCTTCAAGGTTTAGCAAACCATTTCGCTGTGTTGCGCCAGCAGTGCGGCTTCCGGCGGTTTGGGGCAAAAATGGGTAAAATGTCACATTACCGGTATTTATATGTGTAATTTGCCTGTACTAAAAAGGTTGCTCATTTTCAATTTTAAAAAAGTAGTAAAAAGTAGGGGTCTACAAAATGGCTTCGGTGCTGCATACGCTGCATGCCGCGTGTTAAAAATGTACGCACAAGCTATCCCCACCTTGCGTGTGCCCTCGGTTTATACGCTGTTAGGTTGTACCTTTGCGCATTCTTTCAAAAAAGTGGTCAACGCAGTATGAATTTATTCCAATCGCAGGCGACCGGTTTTCAGAGACGGCATATCGGTCCAAACGAACAAGACACAAGCAAAATGTTGAAAACCATAGGGGTAACCTCTATGGAAGAACTGGTAAGCAAAACTGTTCCCAAAGGCATACGGCTGCAAACGCCGCTTATGCTACCCCCCGCTATAAGCGAACAGGAGTACCTGGAAACGTTAAAGCAGGTAGCTGCCAAAAACAAAGTGTTTAAAACATATATAGGCCAGGGGTATTATAATACTCTTACTCCTTCGGTTATTTTACGTAACCTGTTTGAAAACCCCGGGTGGTACACGCAGTACACCCCCTACCAGGCCGAAATTTCGCAGGGCCGGCTGGAAAGCCTGCTCAACTTTCAAACCATGGTAAGCGACCTTACCGGGCTGGAAATTGCCAACGCCAGCCTGCTGGACGAGGCCACCGCAGCGGCAGAAGGCATGGCCATGATATTTCATCATGTAAACAAAACCGGTACTGAAAAGAATAAGTTTTTTGTGGACGAAAACATTTTTCCCCAAACAAAAGACGTACTGGTAACCCGCGCTGAACCTATTGGCATACAACTGGTATTTGGCGATTATAACAACATAACGCTGGACTCTGCTTATTGCGGAGCCATGGTGCAATACCCCAACAGTAATGGCTCCATTCAAAATTACAGGTCGTTTATTGAGGAGATACACTTGCTGGGCGGCTATGTAATGATGGCTACCGACCTGCTGGCGCTTACGCTGCTTACCCCCCCCGGCGAGCTGGGTGCTGATGTTGCGGTAGGCTCTGCACAAAGGTTTGGCGTTCCGCTGGGGTACGGCGGCCCCCATGCAGCTTTTTTTGCTACTAAGGATGAATTTAAGCGCAACATACCCGGCCGTATTATAGGTGTTAGTATTGATGCACAGGGCAACCGTGCATTACGTATGGCGCTGCAAACGCGCGAGCAGCATATTAAACGTGAAAAGGCTACGTCCAACATTTGTACGGCACAGGCACTGCTGGCCAATATGGCTGCTATGTATGCTGTGTACCACGGCCCTGCCGGGTTAAAGGAAATTGCCGAAAGGGTGGCGCTGCTGGCACAAACATTAAGCGAGGCGCTTGCAGAACTGGGGTATCCTAATGCCAGCACTTTTTATTTTGATACCCTGTTAATAAAAGCAAATGCTGCGGCCATACAACCCATTGCAGAAAAGCACGGCATCAACTTTTATTATGGCAATAACAGGTACATAACCATTTCGCTGGACGAAACCACTACGCAAAAAGACGTACTGGACATAGTATATGTTTTTGCCGAAGCCAACGGCTTAAATGAGGCTACCATTGGCTTTGACAGTGAAGGGTATGAACTGAACAATATTCCGCAGTTTGCACAGCGCACATCAGCATACTTAACACATCCCGTATTTAATACGCACCACAGCGAGAGCCAGATGATGCGTTACCTGAAGCAACTGGAAAATAAAGACCTTGCGCTTAACACCAGCATGATAAGCCTTGGCAGTTGCACCATGAAGCTGAATGCAGCCACAGAAATGATGCCTGTTAGCTGGCCGGAGTTTGCTGAAATGCACCCTTTTGCGCCTGCAAACCAAACAAAAGGATATGCACAAATTATTGATGAATTAAGCGAATACCTGAACATAATAACGGGTTTTGATGCCTCCAGCCTGCAGCCCAACAGCGGCGCACAGGGCGAGTACGCCGGCCTGCTCACTATCATGGCTTATCATAAGGCTAATGGTAATGCCCACCGCAACGTAGTGCTGATACCTATTTCAGCACACGGCACCAACCCTGCATCTGCAGTAATGGCTGGCATGAAGGTGGTAGTAGTGAAGAGCGATGAAGACGGGCATATTGATGTGGCCGACCTGGAGGCAAAGGCGGAGCAGTATAAGGATACACTGGGCGCATTAATGGTTACTTATCCCTCCACCCACGGCGTGTTTGAAGAAAGCATAAAGCATATTTGCGAAATTATACATGCCCACGGCGGGCAGGTGTATATGGATGGCGCGAATATGAACGCCCAGGTAGGTTTAACATCTCCCGCCGAGATTGGCGCCGATGTTTGCCACCTTAACCTGCATAAAACATTTGCCATACCGCATGGTGGCGGTGGCCCCGGCATGGGGCCTATTTGTGTGAAAGAGCATTTGGCGGCATTTTTACCCGGCCACGAGTCGCTGGACAGCGAAAAGTCAAAAAGCATGCACCGGGCCGTAAGTGCAGCGCCGTATGGCTCAGCATCTATACTGCTTATCAGCTATGCATATATTAAAATGCTGGGCGCAGAGGGCGTAAAGAAAGCTACTGAGTACGCTATACTTAATGCCAATTATATGCGCGCAAGGCTTGAGCCGTATTATAAAATACTGTTTACCGGCAGGGAAGGTATGTGTGCACATGAATTTATTGTTGACCTGCGGCCATTCAAAGCTTCTGCGGGTATTGAGGCAGAAGATGTGGCCAAGCGTTTAATGGATTACGGTTTTCATGCACCAACCTTAAGCTTCCCCGTACCTGGTACGATAATGATAGAGCCTACTGAGAGTGAAGATAAGGGCGAGTTAGACCGTTTTTGTGATGTGTTGATCAGTATTCACGGCGAAATTAAGGCCATTGAAGACGGCAGCAGCGATAAAGCCGATAACGCGCTTAAAAACTCCCCGCACACGCAGCATGTAATTTGCGCGGATGAATGGAGCCACAAGTACACACGTAAGCAGGCAGCGTTCCCGCTGTATTACCTTACACAAAATAAATTCTGGCCATCTATTGCGCGCATTAACAATACCTACGGCGACAGGAACCTTGTTTGCACCTGCGAGCCGCTGGAGAGTTATGTTGAAGTGGTATAGCGCCGAATACGATAAAAAGCCCGGACTTTAAATACTAAATTGCCTGTTGCTGAAAGTAAATAGCAACAGGCAATTTTTCCTGCTGAAACACCCCAATTATAAGGCATTTTTTCACTGCTCCCCGGGAAGGCGATGACATCAAATTAAGAATTTAATCTGCTAAAGCCCTGTAAGGGCGACAGATATCAGCAATGGGTTTTAACCCATCGGAATACGACAAATAATAATGGCAAAACATTTTCTACGACGTTCTTCGTTAATCTTTTATTAAAAGCAGGCGTTTATAATCCTTCAAATGCAAACGGTTAATTAACTTGGTGTACAAAATGTTTCGTAGTATGAAAATTAAAACTATGCTTGCAGTGGCCGCCGTTAGCGTGGTAACATCAGTTGCAAGTGTTGCTTTATATGGCAGGCTGGCAAATAAAGATGTTGCGGTGATAAGGGAAACTTCTAAAATGCCGGTACAATTTGCCCGGTTTGATGGAGGTAACAATAACAGTGGTCCGGCAGATTTTACCGCAGCCGCAACACAATCAGCACCTGCGGTAGTGCATATACAAACCCATATAGCGGAGAAACAGGTTAAATTGCAGTACGACGATGACGACCCTTTTGCACAATTTTTCGGTGTTTCGCCCAACAGGGTTATACCTGAGCAGCGAGGCAGCGGCAGTGGCGTTATATTAAGCGAGGACGGTTACATAGTTACCAATAACCATGTAATACGTGATGCGGATAATGTTACGGTAACACTTGCCAACCATAAAACATATAAAGCGGAAATTGTGGGGGCAGATGCAAAAACAGACCTGGCAGTATTAAAAATAAATGCGTCAAACCTGCCGTTTTTACTATACGGCAATAGCGATGACATAAAACTGGGCCAATGGGTACTGGCTATAGGTTACCCGCTTAACCTGGATATTACTGTTACAGCGGGCATCATCAGCGCTAAAACAAGAACTGTAGGTACCGGTGAGCCGGGCAGGCCATCAGAAACATATATACAAACCGACGCTGCTATTAACCTGGGCAACAGCGGCGGCGCACTTATTAACACACAAGGCCAGCTTATCGGCATAAACTCGGCACTGGCCTCGCCTACCGGTGCCTACGCTGGTTATTCTTATGCAATACCGGTAAACATCGTCAAGAAAAAGGTAGATGAACTGATACGCAGCGCCGGCAATAAAACAGGCAAAAGTTAGCCTGGCCGTTAAGGGGTTAATTGTTTATATAAGTTCACAAGCCGGCTAAGCATAAGCTGCCGGTGTGTGAACTTTGTTTTTTTGGCAGTCAATAACCGCCGGCCTTGCACTTATAGCTTGTAAACTTTTAAAGCGGGCGAACAATCAAACTCTTCAAACGTTGAAATCTTCAAACAATCACTGGTTACAAAAACTTTTTTTTGCGGGTTACGGAAGATTTGTAAATTAAGAGTCTAAAAAACGAAAGCCGTATGATTAAATTTCATGAAATTAAAGTAGGTGATTATGTTATGGCAGATTATGAAGGACAAAAGTGGGAAGGGCAGGTAACACGCCTTAATGCAGACGACAAAAAAGCATGTGTTGAAACAGAAGTACAGGAGTTTTGGTTTGATGGTGCTGACCTTTACCCTATACCTATTACTGATGAAAGCCTGCTGGCCTTAAACTTTACCAGGGAAGATATGCAGGATGGAGCAGTGAAATACAAAAAAGGATCCTTTCGCATGATGATACCGCGTAAAGATGATTTTTCATCTATCGAGATGTGGTACCGGGAAGACAGGCGGCACAAACCCGATGTGCATTATATTCACCAGTTGCAGAATAATTACCTGCAAATGACCAAAATACACCTTACCAAAGAAGTGATGGTATAAGCTTGCAGCTTCCTTTTTGCCAAGGGTTGCAAAAGGCATAATAATTGCCTGCATACAATAAACCGCGTGCATAAACGTGTGGTAAATTTATGCAGCAGGGTTAACTTTACCCTTTAACCATCCTGATGAAAAAATTAGTTTTTGTTTGCATTGCTTTTGTGTGCCTGCATTTGGCGGTTGATGCGCAAACATTTGGCGGCAACCCATCGTATATTGAATGGCGGCAAATTAATACACCCGCGGCAAGGGTAATTTATCCCCGGGGGCTTGATTCCATCGCCCAGCGTATTGAGGCGATTGTAAACTACATGCACAAAAATTACAGCGGTACTATTGGGGATAAACTGCGTAAAATAAATATTGTGCTGCAAAGCAACACATCAGTAACCAATGGGTATGTTGCACTGGCGCCCTACCGAAGCGAATTTTACCTGATGCCCCCGCAAAATGCTTTTGAACTGGGCGCGCAAAACTGGGCGGATAACCTGTCCATACACGAGTTCAGGCATGTACAGCAATACAGCAATTTTGATAACGGTCTTTCCCGCGAGTTGTCATATTTATTTGGAGAGGAAGGGCAGGATTTGGGAAATGCGGCAAGCATACCCAACTGGTTTTTTGAAGGCGACGCTGTGTACAACGAAACAACATTAAGCCACCAGGGGCGCGGCAGGCTGCCTGCATTTTTTGCGGGTTACCGCAGTATGTTTGATCTTGGCAAGCACTATACTTATATGCAACTGCGCAACGGCAGTTACCAGCATTATTTGCCTGACCATTACCCGTTGGGCTATATGCTGGTGGCCTACGGGCGCGAAAAATACGGGGAGGATTTCTGGCGTAAAGTAACGGCTGATGCCTCTGCTTTCAGGCCTTTAATATATCCTTTTCAAAACGCTGTAAAAAAATATGCGGGCATACCCTTTAACCGGTTTGTAAACAATGCATTTGATTTTTACCACCAGCAATGGAAAAACGACACCCTTAAAGATGTTAACTGGCTTACACCTGTAACAAAAAACAACGTGGTGGATTATAAATATCCCTATGTAATGGAAGATGGCTCATTGCTGCTGCTGAAAAACAGCTATACACACATACCTGTGTTTATTATACGGCACCCCGATAGTACCGAGCAAACTATTACTGTAAAAGATATAAGCCACGAAGATTATTTCAGTTACAACAACAACATGATTGTGTACAGCGCCTACAAAGCTGATGCACGATGGGGTTACCGCGATTTTAGCGTAATTAAAGTGGTGGATATAAGAAAAACGCTGGCCGCTAACCAGTATGCCGATTCGATAACCAAGAGGGGCATGGCCATACAGGAAGAAAACAGGAAGGGCGCAACCAGGACCATAGACCACAAAACAAGGTACGTTTCACCTGATATATCGCATAATGGTAAAATGATTGTAGCTGTACACATGCAG
>DASZUX010000142.1:0-7964 GCA_035547455.1 Chitinophagaceae bacterium | reverse complement strand
CTTTTAATGCCCGCAATAAAATATCATTGTTCAATTCACTCATACGTATTTATTTAAACGCGGCTTTATTAATAAGAATTTACTGTGTAAAATATTCCAGTACTTTATCCACCAGGTTTTCCTGCCCCGGCCATTCGCTTGTAACAATATGATTGTTACAATAGGTTTGTATGGTAGCGGTAGTTGTTTTGCCAATAGAAAACAACACTACATTGGTACGTACCGTATTAACAGAGAAAAAACTGTTTACCGCGGTAGGGCTGAAAAACATGATGCCGTCAAAATCTTCCTCTACCTCGCGCGGGGTTTGCAGGGTTTGATAAGCAATAACTTCCTGCACACTTATGTTGTTGGCCCGCAATGTTTCAGGCAGGTCATCAAGCCGCTGGTCGCCGCAAAAAAAATATACCTCTTTTATATTCCCGGTTTCTACCATGCGCCTGGCAAGGGCTGATGCATTGCGGCCCGTAACTTCAAGGCTTTCTTCGCCAAAATGTTTTACTACGGATTCCTTTGTTACGCCGCCGATACAGGATATTTTCCAGGCCGGTTTGTTATCAAGGTTTTTTACAACGCCTTCAACGGCGTTGTTGCTTGTAAACACAGCATTTATTTTTTTGTAGGAGAGCAGTGAAAGCTGCTTTTTAAATTCCGGCGTCTCAATCTTTCTTATTTCAATAAAAGGCAGCACCTGTATATGCACCCCTTTTTCTGCAGCTTTTGCAATAAGCGGCTGCTCTATTGGCCTTGCACAAAGTACGTTTTTACCCGTTTGCTGCATTACGAATAGTTTGTATTATAGCGGCGCCACCATTTTGCAAAATTTCATTCGCGCAGTTAATGCCGGTATTTTCAACAGTTAAATTATTTTCAATTACAATGGTTTTATCAATAGCAGCCTTTTGTTTTCCGTCAAGCGAAAAAATGCTGCCCTTAAAAGTAAGCGTATTATCATGTATTTGCGCCAATGCACTGATAGGCGTTGAACACCCCCCCATGAGTGTTTTTAAAAAATCACGTTCAATTTTTGCACACAGCGCTGTTGCTGCATCATTTAATACAGCACAGGCCTGCATGGCATCAGCATCTTCTTCACGGCACACAACCATAATGGCGCCCTGTGCAGGCGCCGGCAGCATCCATTGCAAATCAATGCTGTTTTTGGGGCGCACATTAATGCGCTCAAGCCCTGCAGCGGCAAAAATTGCACCGTCCCAATTACTTTCTTCTACCTTTCGCAGCCTTGTATTTACATTGCCACGCAGGTTTTCAATTGAGTGGTTTGGATAGCGGTGTAACCACTGCGCTTTGCGGCGCACGCTACTGGTTGCTATAGTTGCAAATGCCTGCGACATAAACCCGCCTGTGTTATCATAAAGGTGCAGCGTATTAATAACACTCTCATCTTTATACACAAAAATATCTGTATAAGAAGCCCTTTTTAACACTGCCGCCTGCGCAATACCCTGCGCCAGTTGTGTTGGAACGTCCTTCATTGAATGTACGGCAACGTCAATGCGCTTGCTCAGCAGGGCCGCATCAAGCGCTTTTGTAAAAACGCCCTGCACATTCATAGCGTACAGCGGCGTAACAAGGTCAATGTCACCGTCGCTTTTAATATATACCAGTTCGCTGTCAACACCGGCTTTTGCCAGTTCATCTTTTACCAAGGCGGCTTGCCAAACGGCTAACTGACTGTCCCGTGTGCCTATTTTTAAAACGGTGCTCATCCGGCAAAATTAATTAACGCGGCTGGTAATAAAATCGTTAATCGCCTCAATATAGTAACAACCTGGCTGGTGCTGGCTGCGCATTTTTACAGCCATATTATTAATTACTTTTTGAATGGCATCTGCCGGTGCATAACATGCGGCCATTTGCGGGTAGGCAGACTGGAACAAAGGGCACTCATTAATACTGTGCAGCTTTTCTTTTACCGCTTTAAGTACCGGTACATGCCTGCGCATGCCATGCCAGGCGGCAAATTCACCTATATGTTCCTGAATCAGGGCTTTTGCCTTTGGCACTTCGGCCAGGCGTTTTTGCAGGGTTATATCATTAATAGTAGAGAGGTCATCAACATTGGCGAGGATAATACCGGGTAATTCTTTTACCGCGGGATCAATATTATTGGGTATTGAAAGGTCAATCAATACTTTAGGACGGCTGCCCGCAAGGTGCTCTTTTGTAATAACAGGCGTGTCGCTGTTAGTAGCCACAATTACAATATCAGCCCGCAGCAGTTGCTCATGCAGCTGCTCGTACGGGGCTGTTTTAAGCTTTAATTCTGCAGCCAGTTGGGTCGCTTTATCCCCGGTACGGTTAATAAGCGTTATATTATGCGTATCCAGGTAATCAACAAGGTTTTTACAGGTATTGCTGCCTATTTTGCCTGTACCTGCAACAAGAATATTTTTTTTGCTGAAATCAGTAATATGTGCTTTTAAAAATTGTATGGCTGCAAATGCTACCGAAACGGTGCCGCCGCTAAGCGCTGTTTGGCTTTTAATGGCTTTTGAAGTCTGCAATACGCTGTTTAACAGGCGTTCCAGGAAAGTACCTATAAAACCATTTTCTTTTGCAATACGTGCTGCCTGCTTTATCTGGCCAACAATCTCATAGTCGCCTAAAATCTGTGAATCAAGCCCCGCAGCTACATCAAAAAGATGGTTAACGGCATTATTACCGCTTTTTACATAGCAAAGTTTTACAAAATCCTCTTTAGTACCGGCAGTTTCGCTGCATAATAAGTTGATAAGGGCATCGGTGCTGCCTGCAATGCCGTATATTTCAGTACGGTTGCAGGTACTCAATATAAAAAACTCACGAATACCTGCTGCTGCAGCTTTTTGGGTTAATTCCACATATTGCTGCTGATTAATTGCAAACTGACCTCTTACAGCCGCATCAGTTTTCTTATAATTTATTCCTGCAATGTAAAATTGATCTATTTCCATCTTATGCCAACAATGCTTATCTAATAAGTACGGGGCAAAGGTAACCGCCGGTTTTCTGCTTAGCACATGAGCAATGTCAGTTCACTGTCATTTATTTGTCATGTTTTGCCGTTAAGCTTCAAAAAAGATAAACGATACAAAAAATAAATACGTGCAGTATAATGCTGTTAATTTTGCGTCAATAAAAAATTATACATGTCAACACAGGGCGTTATTCTTGCTAATCTTGGTTCACCAGACTCAACCGAGTTAAAAGATGTAAAAAAGTATCTTAGGGAATTTTTGATGGATGAGCGCGTGATTGACCTGCCTTACCTAAGGCGCTCACTGCTGGTAAAAGGCATTATAGTACCATTCCGCACGCCAAAATCAGCAGAAGCTTATAAAAGCATCTGGCAGAAAGACGGCTCGCCGCTGATTATTATTTCAAGGCAACTGCAACGGGCGGTACAGCAGAAATTAAACATTCCTGTGGGCCTTGCCATGCGTTACGGCAACCCTTCTGCAAAAGCGGCGTATGACGAAATGCTGGCCGCGAACCCGGATTTGAAAGAAGTAATTATACTGCCTTTATACCCGCATTATGCCATGAGCAGCTTTGAAACGGCAGTGGAGTATATGAAAGAAATACATACCAGGTATAATTACCCCTTTACGCTTAAAGTAATACCCCCCTTTTATAACGATGAACGCTACCTTGCTGCCCTGGCAGACAGTATTAAACCGCACCTTGCAAAAAACTATGACCACATATTATTCAGCTATCACGGTGTGCCCGCAAGACATATAATGAAGAGTGATATAACCGGCTGCCACTGCCTTAAAGTAAATAATTGCTGCAACGTACCCAGCCCCGCGCACGCTGTTTGTTACCGCCACCAGGTATTTGAAACAACAAGGCTTGTTACTGAAAAGCTGGGCATACCCAGGGAAAAATACAGCCTCTCGTTTCAGTCTCGGCTGGGTAAAGGCTGGCTGGAACCTTTTACAGACAAACGTTTGGAAGAAATGCCTAAAGAGGGTATAAAAAATTTATTAATTCTATGCCCTGCCTTTGTAAGCGATTGCCTTGAAACACTGGAGGAAATTGCCATGCGGGGTAAAGAGACATTTATGGAAGCCGGCGGGGAAAGTTACGAGATGATACCATGTTTAAATACCAATGCCTTATGGGTGGATGCGGTGGTGGATTTAGTGAAGCATTACGGGTGAGACGACAAACGACAGACGTGAAATGATGAAGAAGGGTAAACCTAAGAATTTAAAACATAAAAGAAAAAAATTAATAAATGTAAAAGTCGCCGTTTGCGTAACTTTCATAAAAACGGATTTATGTTTTTACAGTTAAAGCACAAAAAACTGGATGTCTACAAAATTACAGGTGAGCTTATAAAAGAAACTTATAGGCTTTCCTTACAACTTCCTTCAGAAGAAAAGTTTAATATGGTACCTCAAATAAGAAGGGCTGCATTATCCGTAAAACTTAATTTATCTGAGGGAGCTACAAGAAAATCTATAATTGAACGAAAGAAATTTTTAGAAATAGCACGAGGATCTGTAGTAGAAATAGACGCTGCATTAGAGACAGCAGTTGACCTCGGCTATTTTACCGAAGGACAACTTGAAACAGCGGGGACATTATTGAACAGAAGTTTTGTCATGCTCTCAAAAATGATTGATATGTAAAGCACATTAAAAACAGCGGCAGCCTCTCACGCCTGTCGTCTTACTTCTCACCTATATGATGTATCTAAAAGCGCTCCACGTCATCTTCATCGTCACCTGGTTTGCGGGTATGTTTTACATGCCGAGGTTGTTTATTTATAACACCGAAGCGAATGAAAAAACCGAAGCGGAGAAAAAAATATTGCAGGCTCAGTTTACCATAATGATGAAACGCCTGTGGTATGGCATTACATGGCCTTCGGCTATACTTACGCTGGTATTAGGGCCTGCTGTAATGGTAGTTGCAGGATGGGACAAATTGCTGATGCAGCCTGCGGGCAGGTGGTTACTTATCAAACTGGTATTCGTTGTTTTCCTTTATCTCTATTTTATTTCGCTACACCGTATTTTTAAGCAGCAGGTTAAGGGTGTTTTCAAATACACTTCACAGCAGTTGCGGGTATGGAACGAGGTAGCCACTATATTTCTTATCGCTATTGTAATGCTGGCTGTTGTTAAAGAAAGCCTTAGTTTTGTATGGGGCCTGGCAGGGCTGGTGGGATTTATGATTGTGCTGATGCTGGCCATACGCATGTACAAAACAATTCGCGATAAAAACAACCAACCTTGAAACCTATATTATTGCTTGCCGCTTTATGCTTTTTGCATAATAAAAGCTTCACGCAGTACAGTCTTGCAAAACACTACACTATTTATGACACCCGGCAGAAGAAAGAAATAAACATACAGCAGCTTATGCAATTGGTGGCTGATGATGATGTTTTATTTTTTGGGGAGGTTCATAACGATTCCGTTGGCCATTATATTGAAAATGAACTTTACCGGCTAATGGTTGAGCAATATGGTAAGGTAGCCCTGTCAATGGAAGCCTTCAGCACCGATATGCAGCCCCCGCTTAATGCTTACCTGGCTGGCGCCATTAATGAGCGGGCATTTATACAGCAGGCACAGGTGTGGTGGCCTTTTTATAAAGGGTACAGGCAATTACTTATAAAGGCACAAAAATACCACCTGCCCGTTATTGCTGCTAATGCTCCCAACCGGTTTGTTGAGATGGTAGGCGACAATGGCCTGCAATCTCTTGATACGCTTGATACCTCAGCAAAAAAATTACTGCCGCCTTTACCCATAGCGGTAAAAAGAGGAAAAGACTACGAAGATTACAGGGCTGGAGTCATCAACGGTCATTCAGTGTATTTTACCGATTCTTTATGGCAGTCGCTGGTGTTATATAATGCTGCCATGGCTTTCAATATTTATACTTTTTTATCTGCCCGCAAAGGCTTTAAAGTGTTAAGCATTAATGGCGTATTCCACAGCAATAACAGGCTTGGCATTATACCATACCTGCGCGACCTTGACAGTACTTATAAAACTGGAATTATAAGTTGCTTTTACGCGGAGGACTATAAGCGCCCAGACCTGAATGCTTACGAAGGCCTCGCGGATTTTATTATAGTTACCGATTTCTCTGTTAAAAGAACGTTTTAAATCAACTGCTTTTATTACTTTTCCAACATCTTAACGCCAGTAAAACATATTGCCATGCGATATTTTTCCTTTGCAGCCATAGCATTAACTGTTTTTGCCTCGTGCAGCGGTAAACTGAAGGCAGATCTTATTGTTCACAATGCCGTAATATATACGGTTGACAGCGCATTTTCCACTGCACAGGCAATGGCTGTAAAAGACGGCAAAATATTGTACACCGGCAAAGAAGAGGACGTACTGGATAAATACACAGCCGACAGCATGGTGGATGCACACGGCGATGCTGTATATCCCGGCTTTATTGATGCGCACGCACATTTTACAGGGTATGCACAATCGCTTTTTGCGGTTGACCTGGTGGGTTGCACCAGCGAGGATGAAATGGTAAGCCGTGTGCAAAAATTTGCTGCAGAACACCCCGGCGAAAGGGGTATTGCCGGCCATGGCTGGGACCAGAACAAATTTCCCGGCAAGCAATTTCCCGATAATAAAAAACTAAGCGAGCTGTTCCCTTCAATACCAGTGGTGCTGGAACGTGTTGACGGGCATGCATTGCTGGTAAATAATAAAGCGCTGCAACTGGCAGGCATAAAACCGGGGCAGGCCATTAACGGCGGAGTTATTGAAACTATAAACGGCAAGCTTACCGGCATTTTGGTAGATAATGCAGAAGGCCTGGTAGATGGTGTTTTACCGGAACCCTCAAGGGGAGATATGGTAAAACGGCTGCAGGCCGCGCAGCAAAACTGCTATGCACAAGGGCTTACCACCCTTACCGATTGCGGGCTTGATTACACGGTAGCCGAAGCTATTGATACACTGCAGCAGCAGGGCAAACTAAGCATACACCTGTACATAATGCTGAGCGACGCAAAAAGAAATTTTGACCGTTACCTGCCGCGCGGCCCCTATAAAACAAACAAGCTGTTTATACATGGCTTTAAAGTATATGCGGATGGCGCGCTGGGCAGCCGCGGCGCCTGCCTGCTGCAGCCTTACAGCGACAAACCCGGCTGGACAGGTTTTTTGTTAAGTACGAGAGAACATTTTGATTCAGTGGCTAAGCTGCTTGCCAATACAGATTTTCAAATGTGCACCCATGCTATCGGCGATTCAGGTAACCGCGTAATGCTTGAGGTATATAATAAATACCTGGATGGGAAGAATGATAAACGCTGGCGTATTGAGCATGCACAAATCATCAACCCGGCGGATTTTGATTTGTTTGGCAAATCGTCCATTATACCCTCGGTGCAGCCTACACACGCTACCAGTGATATGTATTGGGCAGGTGAGAGGCTGGGTGCAGAAAGGTTAAAGGGCGGTTATGCTTACAAGCAGTTATTACAGCAAAACGGGTGGCTTGCATTGGGCACCGATTTCCCGGTAGAAGACATCAGCCCTTTTAAAACTTTTTTGGCCGCAGTGTTCAGGGTAGATGCAAAGGGTTACCCGTCCGGCGGCTTTCAAATGGAAAATGCGTTAACACGTGAAGAAGCCATACGCGGCATGACAATATGGGCTGCCAAAGCCGATTTTTGGGAAAAAGAAACCGGCAGCCTTGAGGCCGGCAAGAATGCTGATTTTATTATTCTTGATAATGACCTTATGAAAGTTAAATGGGATGAGGTGCTGCAGACTAAAGTACTTGCTACATATAATGAAGGAAAAAAGGTTTTCTGATTTGATTGCGGATCAGCTGATATTGTGGTAACCAGGTATTGCCTGGTGGCCAATCCGCACTACTCCACCCTTTTCACAAACCTGCTGCTTACCCAGCCACGTTTTTTGGTGGGAAATTTATTTTCGCTTTCGTAAAAGGCACTTTTT